>JAHENA010000181.1 GCA_024643405.1 Flavobacteriales bacterium
TATGCTTACTTGCGGATTTTATGACGAAGCTGGTGATTTTGCTTTTGAAGTTGGTTTACCAGGAAAAAGTGGTGTTGGTGGCGGAATAGTAGCACTCTTGCCAAATAAATTTGTAATAACTGCTTGGTCTCCTGGTCTTAATAAAAAAGGGAATTCAAAATTAGCTATGTATGCGTTAGAACAATTTACTACAAAAACCAAATTATCTATTTTCTAGATTTTTTACAGTAGTTTATGAAAAAGAAGGAAGAAAAACACAGAATATTAATTTTAGGCGCCAGTGGTTTTTTAGGAGGTTCTCTTTACAAAGAGCTTTACCCCTATTTTAGAACCTTTGGTACCTACCAGACCAATAATTCTGCCTTCGAAAAAAACAAACATTTTTTTCAATATAAATTGGAAGAAGATGATGTTTTTGAAATATTAAATATTGTAAAACCCACTATAATTATATCCTCATTAAGAGGTGATTTTTCTGCCCAGGTCATTGTTCACAAGCATATTACCGAATATATTTTAGAAAACCCTTGCAAACTTATCTATTTATCCTCGGCGAATGTTTTCGATGCTTATAGTAAATTCCCGAGTTACGAAAACGACAAATCTTTAAGCAATAGCATATACGGTCATTTCAAAATAAAAATTGAAAATATGCTTTTAAGATTAGCAAAAAAGAAAGTAGCTATTATTAGAATGCCCATGGTTTTTGGCTCCCAATCACCAAGAATACAGTTAATTAAACAAGGTTTAAAAGAAAAGACGCCTATAGAGGTCTTTCCTAATTTAATTATGAATGTCACCACAGATTCTAAAGTATGCCAGCAAATACATTATATCATCAATAGAAATAAGTCAGGTATTTTTCATCTTGGCAGTACTGATTTAGTGCATCACGACGATTTTATAAAAGAAATTATACAGACTTTAGGACATAAAACGGCCATTTTAAAAAATGTGTATACCACCAATGATGATCGTTATTTAGCGGTATTACCAAAAGACAATTTACTTCCTAAACATTTACAATTACAAAGTCAGGAAATATTTGAAGAATTGAAATTATAATTGATATTCCGTGTTCAAACCATTAAATTAGTGTTAATTGATAAAAATAAATCTCATGAATAAACTTTCAGAACAAGAAATAGAAAAAAGACTATTACGATTTCCAGATTGGGAATATTATGATGATGCGTTACATGCTGAATTTGAATTTGAAAATTTCAAAGATTGTTTTAGTGCTATGAGCAGAATCGCTTTTGAGTGCGAAGCTTTAAATCATCATCCAGACTGGTCAAATGTTTATAATGTTTTAACAATTTCATTATCAACACATTCTGTGAAAGGTGTTACAGATTTAGATTTTAACTTAGCAGAAGCTATAGAAACTATTGTTGAACCTGAAGAATAATTTTATTTTTTCAGTTAGCCTTATTACTTTTGCGCTCAGAAATTAGAATATAAAATACCCTATTTTAGGGGCTTAAAATAACATTAATATGGGAAGAGCTTTTGAATTTAGAAAAGCACGTAAAATGAAACGTTGGTCTGCTATGAGCAAAGCGTTTACACGTATTGGAAAAGATATCGTCATGGCGGTGAAAGAAGGCGGACCTGATCCGGCAAGTAATTCGCGATTAAGAGCCGTGATTCAAAATGCCAAGTCAGTAAACATGCCAAAAGACAATGTTGAACGTGCTATAAAAAAGGCAAGTGATAAAAGTCAGGGCGATTATAAAGAGGTTATTTTTGAAGGATATGCACCACATGGGATTGCTGTTTTGGTGGAAACAGCAACAGATAATAATACAAGAACAGTTGCTAATGTAAGAAGCTATTTCAATAAATGTGATGGTAGTTTAGGAACTTCTGGCTCTGTGGTTTTTATGTTTGATCATACCTGCAATTTTAGAATTAATGCTGAAGGTTTAGATCCTGAAGAAGTAGAATTAGAATTTATTGATTATGGTGCAGAGGAAGTATTTGCTGATGAGGATGGTATTTTAATTTATGCCCCTTTTGAAAGCTTTGGCGCTATTCAAGCCGCTTTAGAAGAAAAAAATATTGAAATATTATCATCAGGATTTGAAAGAATTCCGCAGGTAACAAAAGAATTATCTCCCGAACATGCGGCAGATGTTGAAAAACTATTAGAAAAACTTGAAGAAGATGATGATGTGCAATATGTTTATCATACTATGCAAGAAACTGACTAATAAATAATCATCCAAAACAAAAAAAAGAGAGCAATTGCTCTCTTTTTTATTTAAATTATTTTCCTCTTCTAGTGTTCAATTGTTGTTCACTTATTGAAGATATATTATCTATATTTACATATTAACCAATCTATGTAAACATAATGAACAAAATATTTGTAGTGCTCATTTTACTCACAATCTCATCAAAAGCAATTGGCCAAAATGATGATCAGTTTCAAGTCAAATTGAATCACATTGCGCTCTCAGTTAATGATGTTGATAAAGCGGCAGACTTTTATAAAAATGTTTTGAAACTTAATGAAATCACTAACCGTACAAAAATGGATGGTATTAGATGGTTTTCATTAGGAGATGACAAAGAACTTCATTTAATTTCAATTGTCAAAGATCCGGTAAGCTTAAACAAAGCTGTTCACTTTGCTTTATCAACTTCAAATTTTGATGCTTTTTTAAAAAATGTCCAAGCTATGGACATAGCTTATTCTG
>JAHENA010000182.1 GCA_024643405.1 Flavobacteriales bacterium
TTGTTAACAAAACATAAAGGTGTTAATTTCGCTTTACTTATTAGACTTGAAAACAACTGTTTGTCTATGTCATTTTCATTGTTATGGAATATCATTATGACCCCGATTCTCATTTTCTTAATTTTTAGTTTTCTTAAAAATGCTTTAATTTATTTATTATTTAATGCTAATTGAAATTCTTTATTTTCATTGTTTTTTCTCATTTTATTTCCTCTATAAACCCATGCTATTTGAGCTAATTGAAATACAATTTTAACTGAATCTTTCATAGATAGTTTTGAACCATCTGCATGAATCCATCTTTTTAATGGCTGTTCACAAATAAAGCTTTTCGCTTTTTCAATACCATAAACTGCAGTTACTCTCTTAAAAATTTCAACATCAAAAATCCATTTGGTAACAAACTTTTCACCAAATGATGTTTCAATCACATCTTTACGGAAAATTTTTGCGCCACATTGCGTGTCTTTAAAATCCATTGATAATATCTTTCTAATGAAAAAATTAATTGTCATACTTATTATCTTTCTCGCTGATTCCTTTGTGATATTAGCGCCCATTCTGCTAATTCTTGAACCACTTACTATTTTAAAATCTGAATTTTCAATTGTAGAAACTAAATCGTCGAAATCTACCAAATCTGTTGATAAATCGGCATCTAAAAATCCTATGTAATCTAAATCTTCATGTTTAGCCATATGCAACATTCCTAACCTTACTGCCTCAGCTTTTCCTCCATTTTTCTCACAATCATAAACTGTAATGAAGTTTTCACGACCTTTTCTTAAATCATTCAAAACCTCTAAAGTATTATCTTTACTGCCATCGTTTACAAAACACAAATGATATCCAGAGTTTTTATCGATAAAATTTAGAAACTCTGTACTTAATAATCTTTCCTCTTCATTATAACATGGAATGACAACACCAACACATCTTTGTTGAATGATAACACTATTTGTATTATGGTTTAAACTTGCTGTTTCAGGAGCACCAATAAGTCTTTTAACTCTGGCACAAATTTCATTTAAACTTAGAGGTTTTTTCATATAATCATTAATCCCTAAATCAAAACCTTCAGTTATAACATTCTCATTAGTATTCCCAGACAATACCATTATTGGAGTCGATGAATTTCTAGCGCCTCTAATATGAGTAATAACATCAAGTCCAGAACCTCCTGGCATATTTATATCTACTATTACTAAATCCGGTTTAAATGAATCATATATTTCAATCCCTTGGTCAGCACTCGTTTTTGTTAATACTTCATATCCAAGTTCTGTTAATCTTTTTTCTAATGGTAACAACACTAATTGTTGATCATCTATAGCTAATACTTTCATAATTAAAGTTTTTTGTAATTATTATGAGACAAATGTATATTGATATCTTTGGTTAAAATTGATATTTAGACTAATCCATAGGTATGTTTAGACGAATGGTAGAATTGTGTAGTTAATTAAAATTAGATGCCGTAATTAAATTATTTATATTTACAATATCGATTACCGTAAGCCTATTTAATGAAAGAAACATCTAATAAATACCTAATTGCAGCCTTATTAATTGGTATTGCTTTTCATGGCTCGGCTATCTTTTTCACATTAGAATCTACCTATGATGCTTTAATACATTTGTTTTTCGCGGACCATTATGCACAAAGTTGGTTTGAACCTTGGAACTACGAATGGTACACAGGATTTACCGTAATGAGCTATCCGCCTTTGGTTCACCAGGCTATTGCACTTTTATCATTTATTGGCGGTTTAAAATTTGGGATGTTTGCGGTAGCGCTTATTAGTATTATACTCTTTATTACTGGTGTTTATAGGTTTTCATTGCTTATTACTTCCAGTCGTACAGCCGCAGGATACGCTGCAATTCTGGCGGTTTTTTCATCTTCTTTTGTTGAAACCTTACATATTTTTGGGCAACTACCAAGCATTATCGGGATTTCGGTATTAATGCATTCCTTGCCTGAAATTTATTTATGGCTAAAAACTGGTCGTTATAAGTATTTATTCACCAGCCTTTCATTAATAGCGGTAACAGTTACTTCACATCATGTAACCCCTATTTTCGGGATGATATTTTTCATTTTTCCATTGATTGGAATGGTTATTATGGATGTTTCCAGAGAGCAGGTTAACAGCATGAAAGAAGTAACATTTAAAGTGTTTTTGTTTAGTTTTTTTAAACTTTTTAAACGAATTGTTACTTTCGGTGGGTTTGCTTTGGTTATAATAATTACTTGTATACTTCCCTATTGGATAAATTCTAAAAATAACCCAATTACACAAGTACCCATTCCACATGGCTCGAGAGATAATTTTTTAGAAATCACGTCTTCTGGTTTAGTGTTTTTTTTAATTCCATGGGGTGTTTTACTAATATTGCTGCCTTATATATTTTATAGATATTATAGTAAACGCTATTTATTTTTTGGATTCTCCATAACTATTCTTACAATTTTAGGTACTGGGGGGACAACTCCTATACCTGAAATTGCATTAGGCGAAACCGCTTTTAACATTCTTACACTCGACCGTTTTACGCTTTGGGCTTCCATCATGTCCTTACCAATTTTTGGCGAATTCGCCTTTCGTTTTGTTGAAGGTGATTTAAAAAAACTTATTCAGGAAAAATTTGGTGCCGTATATCACAGAATTATTGGAGGTAT
>JAHENA010000098.1 GCA_024643405.1 Flavobacteriales bacterium
GTGCCGAAAAATTCCTGGATATTAAATGTCAAAGTGCCGGATTAACACCAAAAGCAGTCGTTATTACTACAACCATTAGAGCTCTAAAATATCATGGTGGCGCAGATTTAAAAGCGTTAACTGAGCCCAATGTTACAGCCTTGAAAAATGGACTACCAAATTTAGAAAAGCATCTAGAAAACATTAAACAGTTTGGGTTAACACCCGTAATTGCGATTAATAAATTCATAACAGATCATGATGATGAAATTGCTATTATTAAAGCCTTTGCTAAAAACAATAATATTAGAGTAGCCTTAGCTGAAGTATGGGAAAAAGGAGGAAAAGGCGCTTTAGAATTGGCACAACATGTGGTTGATATAGTTGAAGAAGGGTCTTCTAATTTTAAACCCTTATACAAATGGGAATTGGATGTGAAATCTAAAATAGAAATGATTGCCACAAAAATTTATGGCGCAGATGGGGTTGAATATTCGGGGCTTGCAAATAGGAATTTAAAAACCATTACCAATTTAGGTTTAGATCATTTGCCGGTTTGTATAGCGAAAACTCAAAAATCCTTATCCGATAATCCGGCATTATTGGGTAGGCCAAAAGGGTTTATTATCACTATTCGAGAGATAGAAATAGCTGCAGGAGCTGGTTTTTTAGTTCCAATATCAGGTGATATGATGCGTATGCCAGGACTTCCTGCACATCCCGCTTCAGAAAACATTAACATTGATAATGAGGGTAATATTAGTGGTTTATTCTAAATTAGTGTAACATCAGAAAAGGAAAGAAACAAAAAGATGGCGACAAGAAACTATGAAGGGGTGAAATTTGATTTTAAAACAACTAATAAAATTGTTGATTCTTTAACAATTGAAGAAGCTTTACAAATCAATATTAATAACAAACCTTTTACCATTACTATGCGTACTCCGGGAGAAGACGTTAGTTTGGTACGTGGCTTATTGCATTCAGAAGGTATCATTAATGACACGAAGTTTTTACCAGATATTGTTCTTAAAAAGGAAAATAAAAAAGGCATCGTAACCATTGTAGATATTATTATTCCCGAGGATCAACTGGGTGAAGGCTATTTAAATAGCCGAAGTTTGCTGTCTGTATCGTCATGCGGAATCTGTGGCAAAACGGAATTAGGAGATCTTGCCTTTATTGGAAAAACGATAGATAACAAGAAAAAAATCGAAATTGAATTGATTGATGAGTTATTTAATAAAATGAATACGCATCAACACGATTTTAAAGAATCTGGAGGAACACATGCCGCTGCAGCATTTTCATTAGAAGGCGAATTGCTGTGTTCTATGGAAGATATTGGTCGACACAACGCAGTTGATAAAGTAGTAGGTAAGTTAATTACAATGGGCAAGTTAGAAAAGGCCAAAATTATAACAGTTAGCGGGCGCGTTTCCTACGAAATAGTTATAAAATGCTTCAAAGGCAGAATTCCTTTTTTAGCAGCTGTTTCGGCACCATCATCACTTGCTGTTGATTATGCCAAGGAATTAGGCATTACCCTTTTTGCTTTTTGCCGAGATGGGCGATCTACTTGCTATTCAAATCCGCAAAGAACAAAAACTAATAATTCAAACAAAAAAGTAAGTTAAGTCACATGTCAGATAATTTAAGTGAACTTTTAGGCAGAAAAGGAATTGAAGATAATTTCTTTGATAGATTAGGAAAACTTGCTGATTCAAGCGGATCTCCTTCATCTGACGAAATGGAAAAGTTAGCTGAAGCCTTTTTGGTTGGAAAAGCAAACGCTTATGGAACAGCTAGTTTTTATGATTTTTTAAAACCTGAAAATAAGGGTAAAAAAATATATGTGTGTAATGGAACGGCGTGTGTTTGTGCAGGAACACAGAAAAAAGTTATAGAATCACTTGGAGATTATTTTGACACCAACGAAATTGGGCATATGACCTGTTTGGGGCGTTGCCATGAAAATGCAGCATTTCATTTTCAAGGGAAGAATTATTCTGGGAAAGCCATTGACCATTTAAAAGAACTTATTAAACACGACAGTAATTTAAATCAAGACCAATATACCGTTAAGGCCTCTGGAAAGGCAATACTAACAAATGGGTTTTCAACTATTCCTGAATATTATAAACCATTTTTAGAAGTACTTAAACAGGACTCAGCGAAGGTTTTGGAAGAGATAAAAATCTCTAATTTAAGAGGTCGTGGTGGGGCTGGTTTCCCAATGGGAATGAAGTTAGAATTTTGCAGAAAAGAAGAAAATAAAAACAAATTTATTATCTGTAATGCAGATGAAGGTGATCCAGGTGCCTATTCTGACCGGTATTTATTGGAAAATCAACCGCATGCGGTGTTATTTGGAATGTTAATTGCTGGCTATGTGACGCATGCAAGTCATGGAATTTTATATATAAGAGCGGAATATCCGGAGGCAGCGAGAATTGTTCAAAAAGCGATTGATGCCCTTCGATTAGAGGGATTATTGGGAGAAAATATAGCGGGAAGTCGTTTTAATTTCGATTTAAAAATTATTCAAGCGCAAGGTTCCTATATCTGTGGAGAGGAAACAGCCTTAATTAATTCTATTGAAGGTCAGCGTCCCGAAGTAAGAGTCCGCCCACCTTATCCGGCTCAAAAAGGACTATTTAATAAACCAACGGTCGTCAATAATGTGGAGACTTTAGCAGCCTTGCATTTTATTATTTCTAATGGTGGAAAATCATGGAAAGAAGTTGGAACTGAGCGCTCATCAGGCACAAAACTTATTTGTTTGGACAGCTTTTTTAACAATCCTGGATTGTATGAAGTAGAGATGGGTATATCTTTGAATAAAGTAGTTTATGAATTGGGAGGCGGCTTTAAAACAGAAGTGAAAGCCATTCAGATTGGCGGACCTTTAGGTGGATTAGTACCAATTGAAAAAATTAAAGACTTAACTGTTGATTTTGAGTCTTTTTCAAAAGAAGGGTTTTTATTAGGGCATGGATCATTCGTCTGTATTCCCAGTGATTTCCCAATGATTAAGTTTATTGAACATCTTTTTGATTTTGCATCCTATGAAAGTTGCGGAAAATGTTTCCCTTGCAGATTAGGTACAAAAAGAGGACAGGAATTATCTGAAAAGGCCATAACATCTGATTACAAAATTGATAAACAACTATTTAACGATCTTCTGTCAACGCTTGAAAAGGGGTCATTATGCGCTCATGGCGGAGGTATTCCCTTACCTATAAGAAATGCGTTACATTATTTTAATGAAGAATTAAAACCATACTTCAACTAATTCAGAAAGGAATGAAAACGGCCTATATTGACAATCAAGCTTTTAATATAAATGAAGGGGAGACCATCTTATCGTTTATAAGACGTTACAAAGAAGCTTCTTTGGTGCCTACCTTGTGTGATGCGCCCAATTTAGATCCTTTTGGTTCTTGCAGAGTGTGTAGTGTTGAAGTAGCAAATCAGGAAAACGGGCCGGTTAAAACGTTGGCCTCGTGCCATACACCAGTGGCTGAAGGACAATATATTTTTACAAGCAGCCCTGCCATTAAACAATTGCGCAAAAACATTATAGAGCTGGTGTTAACAGACCATCCATTAGATTGTTTAACCTGTGAGGTTAATGGAAACTGTGAATTACAAACAGTAGCAGCTAAAGTAGGCATTCGTGAAGTACGCTATCCTGAAGGGGCAAATCATTTATCAAGGAAAAAAGATTTGAGTCATCCTTATATGACTTCAGATTTATCAAAATGTATCAATTGTTATCGCTGTGTTCGTGCCTGTGATGAAGTGCAAGGTGAGTTTGTTTTGAGTATGGCAGGAAGAGGATTTGATTCACACATTATAAAAGGATTAGACCAAAGCTTTAAAGCATCAGATTGTGTAAGCTGTGGGGCTTGTTCACAAGCTTGCCCAACATCTGCTATTTCAGATGTTTTTCAATCCAAGGCAAAACACGCGACAAATACCACCAGAACCATTTGTACGTATTGTGGTGTAGGTTGTAATCTGGAGGTTTCAACTAATAATGGGGAAATTTTAAGTATCAGAGCACCATATGATGCCGAGGTCAATCAGGGTCATACCTGTTTAAAAGGGCGATATGCTTTTAAATTCTACAACCATCCAGACCGATTAAATAGTCCAATGATAAAAAGAAACGGGCAATTTGAAAAAGTGAGTTGGGACGAAGTATATACTTATATTACTGATAAATTTATAGCATATAAGGAAGAATTCGGGCCAGATTCTATGGCAGGAATATCCTCTTCTCGATGTACCAATGAAGAAAATTATTTGATGCAAAAATTCTTCAGAGCTGTTATCAATACCAATAATATTGATGGTTGTGCAAGAGTTTGCCATTCACCAACCGCTTTAGGTATGCAACGTACTTATGGTACAGGAGCAGCCACCAATTCAATAGATGATTTAAAAGACACCAATTGCATCATGGTAATTGGAGCAAATCCTACAGATGCACATCCGGTTACTGGAGCCAAATTGAAACAGTTTTCAATGAAATCGCAAAATGTTTCCATTGTTATTGATCCACGAAGAACAGAATTGGCAAAATACGCCACACATCATTTGGCATTAAGACCAGGAACTAATGTGGCGGTTCTGAATATGATGATGTATTATATTATCACAGAAGGTCTCGTAGATAATGATTTTATTAAGAACAGAACGGAAGGTTATGAAGATTTCAAAAGGGAGTTGCTGTCTATAGATTTAGATCATTTAGAAAAAGTATCTGGAGTGAAACGTAGTGATGTTCGGGCAGCAGCCATAGCATATGCAACAGCTCCAAATGCCATGTCATTTCATGGCCTTGGTGTTACAGAACATTCTCAGGGAACATTTACCGTTATGCAAATTGCAGACCTGGCAATGATGACTGGTAATATTGGAAGAAGAGGCGTTGGCGTTAATCCTTTAAGAGGTCAAAATAATGTGCAGGGTTCTGCAGATATGGGGGTTCAGCCACATCAGGGCGCAGGATATTTAGATGTGACTAATGAAGATGTCAATAAAAAATACAATGCATTTTATGGTGCAGAAGTTCCAAAACACATTGGATATAAAATCCCCGAAATGTTTGACGCGGCCTTAAAAGGGAAATTAAAAGCCATTTGGATTATTGGAGAGGATGTGGTTCAAACAGATCCTAATACTCAAAAAGTTATAAAAGCTTTGGAGGCAACAGATTTAGTGATTGTTCAGGAATTATTTATGACTGAAACAGCAAAATATGCTGATGTCATTTTACCCGGAGCCTCATTTTTAGAGAAAAGCGGCACATTTACTAATGGAGAAAGAAGAGTTCAAGCCGTTCGTGAAGTCGTTAAACCAATTGAAGGCGCAAAACCAGATGGTCAGATTATTGTTGAAGTTATGAACAAAATGGGTTATAATCAACCGGACTACACACCAGATGGTATGCTAGAAGAAATTTCGCAAATTGTGCCGTTTTTTGCTGGAATACGATGGAATAGATTAGGTAAGAATGGTTTGCAATGGCCAGTCAAACCAGATGGAACTGACACAAAAATTTTGCATCTGGAGAGTTTTAAAAGAGGCAGAGGCTACTTCAAATTTAATCCATGGGAGGAAACAGCGGAACTAACGGAACACGCTAAAGATTTCCCATTAATTCTCACTACCAATAGAGAATTAGAACATTATAATTGTGGCGCTATGACCAGACGCACAGCTAATGAACAAATTTTGAATGATGATTATTTAATGATAAATCCCAATGACGCCAATACGTATTTAATAAATGAGGGCGATTATGTTTGTGTTGAATCACCCAGAGGCAAGGTAGATGTCAAAGCAAGAATTACAGATGAAGTAAAAGAAGGTGTTTTAAGTACTACTTTTCATTTTCCGGATATTATGATTAATAACATCACTGGCGACATTCATGATTCTGAAGCTATGTGCCCGGAATATAAAGTTGTTGCGGTGAAAATTAGAAAGAGTAAAGGTAAATATAAAAGCGAACGGAGTTAATTTTTTAATACCTGACATTTGTCATGTTTTATTATTAAAATATATGTTAGTTTTCGGTGACTAATTCAAGTAAATATTATTAAGTGAAAGGTGGAATAAGCCTAATATAAGCCTTGCAAAAACGCAAGGCTTTTTTTATTATCTTTAAAAAAGGGTCTTTTTTAAATTAATTTACACATTTCTATATGGTTAATCTCAAAAGCAATGAGTATTGAAGAAATAGAACAATTACGAGTATCGATAAAGAAATTGATTGCAAGATTACAGTCTTTGAAATATTTGATGTGGGAAGAAGAATTGGAGGATTTTGAATATTATAAAAGTTTTATCATCACAAGTCATACCAATAAGGAGGTCTGTTTTTCAATATTAGAAAGATTATCTTTAATAGAAACTAGACTTCTTAAAAGGAAAAAGCAATAACATTAAAAAAATTATTTGCAGGTAATAAAAAAAAGAGATGTATAAGTGTACATCTCTTTTTCTGAGTTAATTATGAAAAACCCCTTCCTTAATGTTTAAGTGCTTTGTAGAATCGAAGGGTTCTCCCTTTTTTTAAAGACCTATTAAAATAATTAAAAATAATCCGTTTATACATTGATATATATCAACTGGAATGGATTAAATAGAGAACTAGTACCAAACCAAACTAATAATTATTTAATGTAAAATGGTTTTTTTCTGGATTAAACCAGGTTTAATACTTTTTATTTCAGTAATAGATTGACATTCGGTATTATAAATAATTTCAACCAGGAAATTATCTATTAAGTAATAATTTATTAAAATATCATTTACAATGTAATTGTCTAAAAACATGCCGTTACTTCCGGTATAAGCGAGTTTTTCATCAATACTAAGGTTGTTAAACTTGTAAAGTTTCATTTGATTTTAATTATTGATGATTTTTTTGGTTTAAGAACAGTGAAATTAATGGACAAGAACAAAAGTCAAAATGATAAATATCAATCCTAAAAACTTATTCCGAATAAACTATGAACAGGGTTTGATTATAAGTGTTTTTTTTGAAATACAAAAACCAAACATTTATCATGTTTTTATTAAAAGAAATATAGTACATTTTACAGGCTGCTTTGAGTATATATTTTATATATGAAAATTATATAAATATTTATTTGAATTAGTAGAGCCTTGCAGGAATGCAGGGCTTTTTTGCAGTCTAATTCTAAGAATTAAAATTTTCTTTATAGGATTTATAAATTTAAAAAGGGACAAGTTTTAAAACCTATCCCGTTTATCAGAAGGTCTTTAATCCGTTGTTACAGGGAAACCCCGATCTCTCATTAAAGCTTCAATTTTTGCGTCGCGACCACGAAATAATCTATACGCTTCAGCAGGATCCATAGAGTTTCTAGGCGCGAATAAAAACTTAACAAGTTTGTCGGCCATATCCTTATCATAAAATCCACCAGGGGATTCAGCGAATGCCTCTGCAGCATCTGAGGTTAATACATCTGCCCACATATAGCCGTAATATGCCGTTGCGTAACCTTCACCTGAGAATACATGGCCAAACTGTGGTGATCTATGTCGCATTACTAATTCTTTTGGCATTTTTAATTCAGAAAGTGTTTCACGTTCAAATTTGTCTACATCTAGGTTTTCTGGATCTGCCAAATGGAATTTCATGTCCATAATGGCGGATGCTAAATATTCAGTTGTAGAAAAACCTTGATTAAAAGTGGCGGCATTCTTGATTTTTGCTACTAATTCTCCTGGTATTGGTGCTCCTGTTTTATTATGCATCAAAAAGTTGTTAATAACCTCATCTGTAGATAACCAACGTTCTAATAATTGAGATTGAAACTCTGTATAATCTCGTACACCACCATTCAAAGTAGGGTATTTTACATTTGAAGATAAAGAGTGTAATGCATGACCAAATTCATGGAAAAAGGTAGTGGCATCATCCCAAGAAACTAATAAAGGTTCCCCTGGAGCAGGTTTTATAAAGTTTGAATTGTTTGCTGATAAGACATTTTTCTTGCCATCAAAAGTTGTGTGACTTCTGTAAGAGGTTGCCCATGCACCAGAGCGTTTACCTTCTCTTGCGTAAGGATCGAGGTACCAAAGGCCTATATTTTCCCCGGTATCTTTATTTGTTACTTCCCATACTTTTACATCTTCCTGAAAAACTGGAACTGAGCCTTCAGGAACAGGAGTAAATTTGAAATTTAACAATCTACCGGCTACATAATGCATAGCATCGGTAAGTTTATCAAGTTGAAGATATTGTTTTACTTCATCAGAGTCTAAATCATATTTAATTTTTCTAACTTTTTCGGCATAAAATCTATAATCCCAAGGTTCAATAGTGATAAGATCTCCATTTTTATTTGCTACAGCTACCATGTCAGCTACTTCTTCAGCAACTCTTGCAATAGCTGCCGGCCAAACAGCTTCCATTAAAGCCATAGCATTTTCAGGCGTTTTTGCCATTCTATCTTGTAAGCGCCATTCTGCATAATTTTTATATCCCAATAGCACGACGCGTTCTCTTCTTAATTTTAGTATATCTGCAATGATTTGATTATTATCATATTCATCGCCATTGTCTCCTCTTGAATAGTAATTGGTCCAAACTTGTTTACGTAATTCTCTTTCGGTTGAATAAGTTAAGAAAGGGTCCATTGAAGATCTGGTGTTTGTAATGGCATATTTATCTTCTTGACCTTTATCCGCTGCTATTTTAGCTGCAGATTTTACAAAGCCTTCTGAGAGGCCTCCTAATTGGTCTTTTGTTAAGAAGGTCACATAATTTTCTTCATCATGTAAAATATTGTTGGCAAACTTTGTATATAAACTAGATAATACTTTATTAATGTCAGCATAACGCTCTTTTTTTACTTTATCCAGTTCAGCACCATTCATTTCAAAACTCTTATAAGTTAGCTCAACAACACGCTGTTGGTCTGATTTAAGTGGGTTTTTTAATGACATATCATAGACAGCCTTAACGCGCAGAAACAATTTTTCGTTTTGAGTTATTTTAGATCTAAATTCAGAGAACAGAGGAGCTAATTCGGTTTGAATTGCTCTGAATTCTAGTGTAGACTTATTACTACTTAAAATACCATAATAACTAAATGCCCTATCAAGTTCTTTGCCTGAACGCTCCATTGCTTCAATTGTATTTTCAAAAGTAGGAGCCTCTGGATTATTGGCAATCGCATCAATATCTTTTAAATTTAAATCCATTCCCAAAATCATTCCAGCTTTAACATCTTCAACTTTCATTTGGTCAAAAGCAGGAACGCCGCCATAAGGTCCGGTCCATTCTTTTAAAAATACGTTTTCAATTAGGGGCTCTTCTGTGTTTTGTGCATTACAATCAAAAACTGCTATAAAAATTAAAAACAGCAGTATAAATTGTTTTGAATCTGAATGTTTTGTCATGGTTTTTAGTTTAAATTAAAATCGCTGAAAATCACCCTTACAATTCGTGAAAATCGAAGGTAATTAACAACAAATATGAAAGGAAATTAGCTTTTTATTTAGGCTAATTTCCTAACATTTGTCATAGTATAATTTCAAAAAAAAACTTATAATATTTGTTTGGTAATGAATGTTTATTTTTTTTAAATATTTAGTTTACTTTAGATTTTTGTTTATTAGATTACAAATATGTGTTATCATATTTCTTTAACTAAAAAGGACGAAACTATAAGAAAGCGTTTTGATGTTTCTCAAAGCGATTTAAATATTTATAAACCTTTTTACCACAGAAACGGATT
>JAHENA010000001.1:0-111694 GCA_024643405.1 Flavobacteriales bacterium
GTCGCTTTTACTTGATCCATTCCAACCGTAACAGGCCGAGTAGGGTCTTCGCGATGGAAAATATCCTGTAACCATTTGGCGCGTTTGACACCTTCGGTTCCCCATTGATCTGGAACTTCATTACCGGAACTCCACATAACAATAGATGGATGATTTCGGGTCGCTCTCACTAAATTAACAATGTCTTTTTCAGCGTATGAATCAAAATAAAGGTTATAGCCATTTTTAACTTTTGGTTTTGCCCATTCGTCAAAACTTTCAGCTAAAAACATAAAACCCATTTCATCGCAAAGTTCCAATTGTTCCATAGAGGGCATGTTATGGGAACTTCTAATGGCATTACAACCCATATCCTTTAAAATACGTAATTGACGTCTTAAGGCAGATTTGTTGACGGCGGCACCAATTGGCCCCAAATCATGGTGTAAGCAAACGCCTTTAAACTTAGTGATCTCTCCGTTTAAACTAAATCCGGTTTTATGGTTATAGTCAATTTGTCTCATTCCAAAACGGTTTGTTATCTCATCTTTTAAGTCGTTTCCAGTATATAATTGAGAAATGGCTGTGTATAGATATGGGAATTCAGGACTCCAAAGTTTTGGATTATTAACAGCTATATTTTGTTCGAATTCATTCTCGAAAAGTTCAGCTGTTTCATTAGAATTAATCGTGTTGCCTTCAGCATCCAGAATAGTAGTCACTATTCTTAAATTTTTTCCAGAGACTTTGGTTTTAATATTGACTTTAGATATTGCTTTAGTAATTAAGGGTGTTGTGATAAACGTTCCCCATTGGTCAATACTTTCCTTGTTTTTTATAACAATCCGGACGTTTCTATATAAACCTGCTCCTGGGTACCATCTTGAAGACTCTCCTAGATTTGATAACTTTACAGCTAATAGGTTCTCTTGAGTGGATGATATGTAATCAGTAATATCAAAATAAAAATAAGCATAGCCATATTTCCACTCCCCAACTTTTTGGCCATTGATAAATACTTCTGGCTGGCTCATGGCGCCTTCAAATATAATAATCGCTTTTTTATTGGTATTGAAATTTGGCAATGAAAACGTATGTCTGTACCAGGCTTCTCCAATATATGGTAAAGCGCCAGTTCTTCCTGTTTTTTCTGACGCTACCTCTTCACCGTTTTGTGTAATAGCAACCACCTGTTTATCGATGTCTTTATCAAAAGGTCCATAAATGGCCCAATCATGAGGAACAGAAACATGTTCCCAATGAGAATCATTAAAGTTACTTTTTATAGCTTCAGGGTGTTTTCCCTTACTAAATTTCCATCCCTTTTTTAGTGTGATGACCTCTCTGGTTTGTGCTTTCAGCATTCCAATAGAAGTAATAATGCAGAGAAGAAATAATATTGACCTAAAATATCTCATGAGTTATTATTGTAATGAGCCATTATAAAATTGCATACCTAAAGTGGCTTTATAATCATTGTCAAACAGTGTGGCATTATCCCAATGTGAGCCTTGACCCCAAAGTGTGCTGCAGCCTGTTGAGACCCAGGCAGGTTCCCAATAAATTAAACCTTCTCCACCAACGCTTTCAACAATCATTTTTAATTTGTTCAGATAATTTAACTGTCCTTGTTGCGTCGCTGGGTATCCATCAATTAAGGCCGTACTATCTAAAATATTATTAGCGCTATCTGCATCAACTAGTGTGAAAGGATAAGCCGTTTCAACAATCATAAGGCGTTTTTTATAAGTATTTATTAAAGTAGCCAAAGGTGTTGCTAAGTTATTTAAATTATAATCTGACCAGATAGGATAATAAGATAATCCAATCCAGTCAAAATCCGTAACACCATTTTTTGTTGCCTGATCAAACCACCATAACCCATTTTCAGGTTGTGCAATGTGCAACATGACTTCAATAGTTTTATTTTTTGCAGTTGAGATATCTCTAACGGCTTTAATACCTTTATTTAAGAGCGAAGAATTTCTAACCCAGTCAATTGGCCATTGTAAAGCCCCGTCCTGAAGTATCATAGGGTTTATTTCATTACCAATTTGAACAATATCAGGAAGTAAATCAGACCTGGATAATTCATTTAATGTATTATAAGTGTAGTTGTATAATAAGTCGCCCAAGGCTGGTGTATCATTAATTGAATTCAGCCAAGCAGAAGGAATTTGTTGTTTACTGGGGTCTGCCCAGGTGTCTGAATAATGAAAATCTAGTAAGACTTTCATGTTAAGGCCTTTAGCGCGTTGAATAGATTTTTTTACATCATTATAATTTGAATAATTGGTCCAGGTAGGGTTATGCCATAAGCGTATTCTGATTAAATTAGAACCTGCTTCTTTAAAAATAGCGTATGGGTCCTTTGCTGCACCATTAGCATCTTTATATGTAGCACCACAATCTTCCATTTCATTTACATAGGATAAATCTGCACCATAATAAAAAGTAAGAGGCGGATCTGGAATTGGAATTTCTTCCTTATCATTTGGTGTGTCATTACCGGAAGAACATGATAATATCAATAAAAATACTATACAGCTAGTTAAAAGACTTCTAAAATTCATACGAATAAGATATAAGGAGCTAAAATAAATAAAAATCATCATTAAACCTACCAGTACCTACCGGTTTTTATTATATTTGTCTCATGAGTATCATAACCATAGAAGAAAATATAGGATTACCCAAGTATAAACAAATAGTCCTTTCGGTAGAAAATGCAGTCGTTGCAGGCCATTTAAAAAAGGGAGATGCGTTACCTTCTATAAATGCTATTAGAAACAAATATTCTCTTTCAAGGGATACTGTGTTAATGGCCTTCAATGAATTAAAGGTTAGAGGAATTATAGAGTCTATAGTGGGTAAGGGTTATTATTTAAAGAGTGAAAGTATTGAGGTTTCCCAAAAAATATTTTTGCTTTTTGATGAGCTAAATGCCTTTAAAGAGGATTTATATAACTCATTTTTGAATAACCTTAACGACAATATTCAAGTTGATATATTTTTTCACCATTTTAGTTTTGATATGTTCACAAAACTAATTTGTGACAATATTGGAAGTTACAATTATTACGTAATAATGCCAGCTAATTTGAGTCAAACGGATAAGATAATTGAAAAATTACCATATGACAAAGTGTATATTTTAGATCAAACTCATGAAGAGCTTAAACAATATCCTGCTGTTTATCAAAATTTTGAGGATGATATTTACAATAGTCTGAAAAGAGCTATCACACTATTAAATAAATATCAAAAAATAGTGTTACTCTTTCCTGAAAAAAAACAACCTCAAGGCATGTTGGTTGGGTTTCAAAAATTTAGAAAAAACACCAATTTTCAACATGAAGTAATTAATACGCTTGAAAATAGAATATTAGAAAAAGGGGAAGTTTATTTGGTACTAGATGACCAAAACCTCATTGTTTTAATCAAAAAAATGAGAGATCAAAGACTTATATTAGGAAAAGATATAGGTATCATTTCGTATAATGAAACTTTGCTTAAGGAAATAGTAGAGGGAGGAATAACCACTATTTCTACTGATTTTAAAGAAATGGGCAAACAACTTGCTCAAATGATTATTAATAAAGAACGATTTTTAATAGAAAACCCAAATGATTTAATCATTAGAAATTCACTTTAGGTAATTAATAATGCTAACGAATGTATTTTTCAAATAAAATTAGATTTAATATGAAAAAATTAGATAAGGTTGGCCTCTGTCTATCATATCAATTTCTCTGAGTGTATATTTATAATTAACAATTGAAAAGAATGAATACAGATTTACAAAACTATTCGCATAAACGATATAACAGTTTAACAGGTGAGTGGGTATTAGTATCTCCACATAGAGCTAAAAGGCCTTGGCAAGGACAGGAAGAAGAAATAAGTCAGGAACTAAGACCCCATCATGACGCCTCTTGTTACTTATGTGCTGGAAATACCAGGGCGAGTGGCGACATAAATCCTGACTATAAAGATGTCTTTGTTTTTGTAAATGATTTTTCGGCACTTCAGGATGATTCAGCGAATTTTAATATTGACGATGGATTAATAAAAGCTGAAAGTGAGCAAGGCATTTGTAAGGTCATTTGCTTTAGTCCGGATCATTCAAAGAGTTTGGCTCAAATGACCATAAAAGAAATACAGAAGGTGATTTATGCTTGGCAAGAGGAATATGTTTCGTTGGGTAAGTTAAAAAATATTAATTACGTTCAAATATTTGAAAATAAAGGTGCTATCATGGGGTGTAGTAATCCACATCCGCATGGTCAAATATGGAGCCAATCTTCATTGCCAAATGAAGTTTTCAAGAAAGATAAGCAACAGAGGGATTATTTTATATTGAATAGTAAAACACTGTTAGAGGATTATTTAAAGCAGGAGTTAAAAAATAGAGAGCGAATAATTTTTGAAAATAGAGCTTTTGTGATATTGACGCCTTTTTGGGCTATTTGGCCTTATGAAGTGATGATTATTCCTAAAATGCCACAAAAAAGTATTAATGAATTAAGAATTGAAGAGACTATTTTATTTGCTGAAGTAATTTCAGTGGTAACTAAAATATATGATAAGTTGTTTAATTGTTCTTTTCCTTATTCAAGTGGTATTCATCAAGCCCCGACGAATTCAGAAAATAATGAGCACTGGCATTGGCATATGAGTTTTTATCCGCCATTATTAAGAAGTGCAACTGTTAAAAAATTCATGGTTGGTTATGAAATGTTTGCAAGCCCTCAAAGAGACCTTACACCCGAAACTGCCGCTGCTGTTCTAAAAAAATTAGCAGACAATTTATATTAATAATAAAACAACTGTTATGAATCAGAAATTAATATTAATTACCATCTTTTTAACCATTGGTTTTTTGAATATTTTCAGTCAGAATGGGTCTCATGGGAATGTTATTGTTGATATGAATGGCCTTATGCGCTGGGAAAATTCCAAACAAGAAGTAAAAGGATTTGGAGTGAATTATACTGTGCCGTTTGCACATGCTTACAGGTCTGCCAAAAGAATGGATATTGATCCAAAAAAGGCAATTGATAATGATATTTACCATTTTTCAAGATTAGGTTTTGATTTATATAGAATTCATGTTTGGGATACAGAAATAAGTGATTCACTCGGTAATTTGTTAGACAACGAACATTTAGATGCCTTTGATTATTTATTATGGAAGTTAAAAAAGGCCAAGATTAATTATGTTATTACACCAATTGCCTTTTGGGGAAACGGATGGCCTGAACCAGATACTAAATCGCCTGGGTTTTCTAATAAATATGGTAAAGGAGAGTGTTTAACAAATCCTGAAGCTATTAAAGCACAACAAAACTATTTGGAACAATTTATAAATCATGTAAATCCGTATACAGGATTGGGGTATAAGGATGATCCCAATATGATTGCCTTTGAAATTAGTAATGAGCCCCATCACAGAGGTGAAGCTGAAAAGGTAACTGAATTTGTAAGTGGGATGGTTCAGGCCATAAGAAATACAGGGACCAAAAAGCCAGTTTTCTATAATATGAGCCATGCGGTGCAGTATATGGATGATTATTTTAAAGGAAATGTCCAGGGAGGTACTTTTCAATGGTATCCCACTGGATTAGGCTATGGAAAAGAGTTATCAGGTAACTTGCTCCCTAACGTAAATGATTATGATATGCCTTTTGATACTATTTTTAAGAAGTATCATGGAGCCAAACTCGTGTATGAATTTGATGCCGCTGATGTTGGTAAATCATATATATATCCAGCTATAGCAAGAAGTTTTAGAGAAGCAGGGATTCAAATAGGCACCCATTTTGCGTATGACCCTACTTTTTTAGCGCCATTTAATACGGAGTACAATACGCATTATATGAATTTAAATTATGCCCCTCAAAAAGCGTTGGCATTAAAAATATCTTCAGAAGTTTTTCATGAAATCCCTTTATATTCAAATTTTGGTATGTATCCAAAAAACACCTCTTTTGGTGACTTTAAAGTTAATTATAAAACTGATTTAGCTGAATATAACGCCGAATCTAAATTCTACTATACCAATTCAACGAATTCAACTTTAAAAAACGAAGCCAAACTCAAAGAAATTGCTGGTTTTGGTAACTCAATGGTGATAAGATATGATGGTTTAGGAGCCTATTTTTTAGATAAAATTTCTAAAGGTGTTTGGCGATTGGAAGTGATGCCTGATGCCATTTGGGTAGCTAATTTATTTGGACGAAATAGTCCAAGTAAAAAGGTCGCGGTTATTAATTGGGAAACTCATTTAATGCAAATAAATTTAAAAGATCTGGGCGATAGTTTTCATATTGAAGCGATAAATGAAGGTAATGAATTTGTAACTGTAGTGAATAATAACGCCTTTCAAATCAGGCCAGGAACTTATATGGTTAGTAAAAAAGACATTCAAAAAAAATGGTCAGTGAATGATTCTTTTAAATCCTATAAATTGAAAGACTTTTATGCTCCAAAATCTAACGTAGACAAATTATATTTCACACATCAACCATTTGAATTTATTCCTGAAAATAAAAATGTCCCGATTGAAGTGCAATGTATTGATTCAGATATGCCAGAAGCATTAACCTTAACAGGATCAAATAATGGTCAATATTTTAATATGAAGTTTGACTATGTTGGGAATTATAAATATCAAGCAATTATAGACTCCAAATTCATTCAAAAGGGCTATTTAAACTATAATATTATTGTAAAACAAAAGGACGGTAATGACATGACTTTTCCTGCAGGTAAAGAAGGCAATTTGTATGATTGGGACTTTTATGACAGAACGCCTTACAAAGTGGCTATTGTCTCAAAAGAAAGCCCTATAAATTTATTTAATGCCTCAAAGGAAACAGATGATTTAGTAAGGTCGTGGAGACGATCATTCAAATTAGTGCCTACTGATAATTTTGGAGAGGCAGAATACCAAATGAATATTGGTAAGTTGTTTGTGCCTGATCAGGAAAACTTAAATGCAACCCCAATTTATGATTATTCGTTTAAACATTTTATTATAGATAAGGTGAAATCAAGAAGTGACGATTTGTTGTCAAAAAAGACTTTAGTTTTTCATGGAAGAGCTTTAAATGATAAGCCTTGTAAATTACAAATTGCCTTTGTTTTAGATGATGGTTCTGCCTATGGGAAAGTGATTGAAATAGGGACACAAAACAAGGACTACCTTATTAATTTTGAGGATTTAAAGCCTGTTAAAACGGTTACTTTGCCGAGACCTTACCCGAGTTTTTTGCCCTATTATTTACAACATGAGATTGTATCAGATTTTGATATAAGAAAAGTGGAAAGCCTTCAGTTTTCTATTGGTCCGGAAATTCTAGAGGATGAATTACTTGATTCTCATGGAATATCAATTATAAGTGTAAGTTTGAAATAACGAATTATGAATAATAAAAAAGCTCCTTAAGTTTTTTTAAGGAGCTTTTTTAAAATAGATTATTTAATAATTACAATTTCACAAGTTTAGAAGTCAAAAATTGACCTAAGTCATTTTTAATTTTAACTAGATAAAGCCCTTGATTTAAGTTAGAAATATCAAAGGCAAACCCTCTGGAATAATTGCCATGAAACGACTTAACCATTTTACCTGTAATATCGTAGATTTTCAAATCATTAACAGCATTGTTTAATTTAAAACTTGATGAAGTTGGATTAGGGTAGGTTGATATCATTTCCTTTGGAAGAAACTCTATATTATCAAGAGTAATTGCATAGGTGTATTCAGAGGTTGGCTTCCAATAAATATTTGCATTTGCTGCACCATTCCAATCATCTGCGAAATATAAGCAATAACCTGTTATATTTTGATTGTTTAATGTCACATTAAAGCTTTCTGCACCATCATTAATGTCAACTGTCATCGTTGTTGCAGTATTTAAAGTAAATTTAAATTTAAAGTCAGCATAAGTAGTTGAACCACCAATACTTGAAGGATTTATGGTGCCTCCATTTGAAACCACTTCCCATGGATCATTTGCACCACTATTTCCATTTAAATTTACTTGTATAGCATAATTGTTAATTCTATCAGCCCAAGAAATTGTAGAAGTTGGGCTAGAAAGTAGCGCTAAACCAATAACCCCATAAGATGCTTGAGTAGCTGACACAGTGATTGTGAAACTATCACCAACGGCCATAATAGAAGTTGGACCGGAAGTTGTTCCATCTTCAGTAAAATCTCTCCATGCAACAGATTGTTTAGCACCTCCGCCATTTGCCCACATACCAAATTGATCCGCGCCATCATCAAAACTTCCGCCATTGTCAGAGAAAAAGGCGTAATAATTAGCAGCTCTTTGTGGATAGGTAATTGTGGTTTGTGCATTTAAACTAAATGCCATAATTAAAAATAATAACAAGTAAAATTTCTTCATAGTTTTAAAGTTTAGTTAATTAATAATCGCTTTGAAACAGAAGTAGTTTTCGTTGTAAAATTTACAATGTATAGACCTTGGGGAATACCTGATATATCAAATTTATAATATTTTTGAAAGTCACCTTTAAAATTTGAGATTAATTTTCCAGTTACATCATAGATTGAAACAGATTCAATAGCCTTGTTTATTTGAAATGAGTTCGTTGCCGGATTTGGATATAAAATAAAATCTTTTGCCTTTGTTATATCATTGTTGCTTAGTGTGGATGCTTTATTTCCATAGATTTTAAATGTTCCAGCAGCAAGGTTAATAGTACTTAAAGTGTTACTTACAGTGATTGAAGTACTACCTGTCTCATCCATTAAATCATACCAAATCCCAGTATTAGGAAAGTTTGGAGTTACATTTTGTGCAACAACATCAAAGTTTGCTAAAATAATTACATCCTTTAAACTTGATGATGGAAGTGTGTTATCATACACATGAATTTTAGGAGTTAAGGTTCCAGAATTGATTGTATAATCACCTTCAAAAACCGCTTCCTGTGTTTTTAATTGAATCATTCTGGACCAGTCATCATAAACTTGTTTCCTATTAGGATTGCCAAGCCAGTTTTCAGACCATTGAGGCTGTGGTTTTGTGCTTAATTTACAGTCTCCAGAGATGCCGTCATAATCAGAGTTTACAGTGACACCATCAGAACATAACCAGATAGAATCATCCATACCTAAATCTGCAAAATGCCAGACCATTTTAGGCCCGGGAATGGTTAAGGTCACTGCACCAAGCGTCGACATTCTTGCTAAAGCGGTATTTAAATCTTTAATATCATATCCGGTTCCAGTTTTTCCAAAGGTGGTCATTTCATACATGATTCGATCTTTATCATGACTTTCAGGATACCCCAGAGTACGTTTGGCCGTAAACCCATGAGCAACATTACCCATTCTGTCAAAATTACTGGCGTTGCCATTTGATAGGTCTTTGTAAGCATTCCACATTTCGCTCCACATCATGATGCCTTTTCCTTCATTTATTTTATAATTAGCCCATTCTTGTTCCTCTAAATCACTTCCTAAATGCTCAAAAATAACATAATGTGTTGGGTCTAAACTCCAAGAATAATCTGCATAAAATTTTAAAACAGCTACTCTATCAGCTTGGTAACTATCTGTACAAGAATAATTGCTGTCTGTACAATTCTGGGTAAATCCTTTGGTTAAGTCCCATCTAAACCCATCAATTTTGAATTCTTCAATCCATTGTTTAATAACACGTTTGGTATAATCTTTAGTAGAATTTTTTTGATGATTAAAGTCATAACCCACGCTGTAAGTGTGTTTTGCTACTGTATTAAAATAAGGGTTTTCAATAGTTGGTTCCCCATAACTATCTCCATATCGGTTGTCGTTCCACATTCTAACCATAGAATTTTGGCCAAAGGCATGATTAAGTGCAACATCCAGAATAACGGCGATTCCGTTTTGGTGGCAAACATCTACGAGTTCTTTTAATTTATCTTTTGTGCCGTAATATTTATCTAAAGCTAAGTGAAAAGAAGTATTATACCCCCAGCTTTCATTGCCCTCAAATTCCATAACGGGCATGAGTTCAATGGCGTTTATATTTAAATTTTTAAAATAGGATATTTTATCAATAATATCCTGAAAATTTCTATCAGCATCAAAATCTCGTAATAAAACCTCATAAACTACTAAATCTTCTTTTTTGGGTTTATTAAAGTTGTTGATTTGCCAATTATAGGCAGTTTGATTGGTTTGCAAAACAGACACAGCATATTTCTGACCTAAAGGATAGGTTGGTAAATTAGGATATGTTGTTGCTGGAATATCATTGTCGTCATACGGATCTAATATCAACGTTGAATATGGATCGGCTGCTTTAACTAATGATAGGGCAGAGCCTAATGGTGTTTTATCAACCACCCAATATTGATAGGTTTCAATTTGCCCAGGCGTTAAACCAGACAAAGTAATCCAATATTTACTTCGAGTAGGATCATATTTCATGACGTAACTTGAGTTTGGTTGCCAATTATTAAAACTGCCGACAACATAGATGTAGTCTTTACTTGGAGCGAAGAGCACTAATACAGCCTCAGTATTACTTAAATAGGTGATTCCATCTTGATATGACGTCGGCATAATGGCTGAAGCGGTGGTTTGATTTATTAAAACATCAAAATTTTTGGTTTTCACACCTGTTCCTACAAGTGTGACTTGTAATTCATAATGTTGATATTGGGTAATATTAGAGTGGGTAAATGTATAAGATGAAATATTATTTTGGGTGTTTATTATCGTGCCATTGGCTGTTAAAACATAATTGGCATTTCCACCGGTATTTGAGGCGGAAACATTGAGTGATCCACCTGAATTTAATAGAGTGGTTGAGTTTTGAGTGGGGTTATTTAATATTAATTGAAAAACACCTACGGGCAATCCTAAATCAATTGTTTGTTGACTCCCATCAGTACTTCTTAAAACGATATTTATGGAAGTTATAGCACCTGAACCAGTATAGCTATAAAATTCTTTTATTGAAGGTGTTAAATCTAGTTTATAAATATTGCCTGAGACTAATTGAAGGGCAGGTTGTGCACTATTGTTACCCCAAGTGCCTATAACGTTTTGCCAAGCAGTATTATCATCAATGGTTACTCCAGTATGAGCATAAATAATACCTGAATAGGATTCTAAACCAGTCCCTGTTTTGTCAAATAATATGGTAGCCGAATTGGTTTCTTCTGGGATTGAACCTCCTTGCCAGGATATTTGAGCATTGCTAGGAATAGAAAATAAAGCTAAGGAAATTATAAGTAAAAGTTTTTTCATAACTGGTATATATTAAATAGGAAAAAAGGAGTTGTTCAAATAAGTACAACTCCTTTTTAAATTTACAATCAAATAAATTATCTTTTAAGCAAAGAATATCTAGGACCATCAGGGTCATTAAAATCTATAGTGATAACATAGTTTCCAGCAGTTACAGAAATATCATTTCCTGAATCACTATCCAAAATATTGTCTCCATTGGCATCACCTAAATCACCGGACCACGTGTTATCAGCTCTGAATTTAATGGCTCCATCAATTAAAGTGATATCATCTCCAAACATTACTCCAGGTTGTACTTCTGTTAGTGCGGCATCAGGACCATCGGCTCCCCAATTATTATAACCAGAACCAACTACTCCCCAAACAGGTGCTGCAACTATAGAATATGAATTATCTTTAAGGTCCATGGTTATAAGATAATGACCAGCTGTAACTGCGATATCATTACCACTATCAGTATCTAAAATTCCATCAAGGTTAGCATCACCTAAATCACCAGACCAGGTATTTAAAGGTCTTATTTTAATGGCGCCATCAATTAATTTTACACCAACTTTAAAGGTATCTGTAGTGTAGTCGTAATGGAATTTTGCATCCGGACCAGCATTACCCCAATCATTATAACCAGAACCTACAACCCCCCATGAAAAAGGTTCAATGGTATAAGACATATCATTTAAGTCTATTGTAATTTTATAATCACCTGCGGTCACAGCAATGTCGTTACCTGGATCTGTATCTAAAATACCATCTAGATTAGCATCACCAACGTCACCGCTCCAAGTATTATCTTCACGGAACTTGATTGCTCCATCTACTAAATTGACATAAGATACAATAACACCTGCCGCTGCGGTTGTATAAAATTGGGCATCGGGACCAGCACCGCCCCAATCATTATAACCAGAACCAACAACTCCCCATGAAGAAATGGCAAAGCCTCCTCCTGTATCAACGATTTCAGGTAAAAATAAGGTTAAGGTTTGAACAGAAGATAAGGTTTCTATAGCATTGGCGCCAGAATAGGCTCTTAATCTAAAATAAACATCACCCGTATTTGGGTTTTCAGTATTTGGGTCGTTATCAAGACCTGCATCAGATGCCATTGATAATAATTTTCCTATAGTTACTGCTTGATCATTTCCAGAAGTACTTCCAATGACTATTAAATCTGTGAAATCTCCAGAGACAGAACCTTGTAATTCATAATTTACAGCTACCGGTACTTCAAAACTTTGAGATTCCCAAGTAAAACGTTCACCAATATTTGCTGAAGTTGCAGAAGTTAAAACATATTGTTGTAAAAAGTTGTTAGTAAAGGCGAACTCACCGGGAGCCTTAGCCGTGAATACTAATTCATCTTTTTCACAAGAATTGAAGCCTAAAAGAGCTACAATCAAGACTAATAAAATTTTTATTTTTTTCATTGTATTTTTTTTAAAATTAATAACCAGGGTTTTGTTTTAAGTTTGGATTGGCGCTTAAATCTGTATTTGGAATTGGGAAAAGATCTCTATATGCATCTGTAGTAGTTCCTCCAGGTACATTGCCTTTCCATGGCCAAATTGAGTTTGCTGTGAATTTTCCAAAACGTATTAAATCTGTGCGTCTATGGCATTCCCAATACAATTCACGAGCTCTTTCGTCTAAAATAAAATCTAGAGTTAAATCAGCTCCTGAAATATTACCAGAAGTATTTCCATAAGCTCTTTCTCTTAAATCGTTAATTAATCCAAGTGCTGTGCCGGCGTCACCGCCACCACCTCTTAAGTTAGCTTCGGCATAAATTAAATAAGCATCGGCCAGCCTGAATAATGGAAAATCTGTATCTGGAAATTCACCAGAAGTATCTGATCCAGGGTTACCTGAACTATCTAAATTCTTGTATTTAGCTATGGCATATCCATCTGTAAATTTAGAAATATTTGCAATTTCTAAAGATTGTCCTGCGGTATAAAATAATTCTCTTCCATCAGCCGAATTTTCCATACCAGGAAATTTTTCAACAAAAGTACTGGTAGTTCTAATACCGGCCCATCCGCCATTAACACCAAAATCTGCAGGGCTCATACTTCCACCTATGGAAGCATGGATTACAGTAGTCATCATTCCGTAAGCCTGTGTATTTAAGCCATCAAATTCAATTGGAAAAATCATTTCATTGGAAAGATGATTGTCAGCTAAGAATAAATACGTGTAATTAGGTTCTAAACTATAAATACCTGAGTTTATCACTTTTTCAGCCTGAATTCTCGCATCTGCATATCTTCCTGAGCCAAGGTAAACTTCGGCGTTTAAATATAAGTTAGATAATAACATCCATGCCGCTGCTTGATCAGCACGTCCGTATTCATTTAAACCGGCAGGCACTAATTCACTATCAATAGCTAGTAATTCAGATTCAATATAATTAAATAAATCTTGTGCATTTGTTTGCGGTGGTAAGAAGGCTCCAATAGGATCTGCTTCTGTTGTAAAAGGCACATTACGATAAAAATCCAAAGCGTGATAATAACTAAGTGCTCTCATAAATCGAGCTTCGGCTCTAAACGTTTGAATGTCTTCTCGTAAATTTGCATCTACTCCTCTTTCATTTAATTTATCATCAGAAGTTTGTCTTAAAAATTCATTTGCTAAACCAATTTGATATAAAATTCTATCATACATGGTTCTGATAAATTCGTTTCCAGGAGTCCAGTTTTGGTAATGAAGGTCTTTAATCGTTCCATCATTCCAGCCAATAACGGCTTCATCTGTTGTTAATTCTTGTAGGTTCCAATATAAACGCAAATAGTTTGAGAAACCTTCATCTAATCCAGCTAAGTCAGGATTTCCCGCAGGTCCTTGTTGACCGCTTATGGAGATACCTGCATAAATTTTTGCTAAAAAAGATTTATAGGAGTCCGGATTATCAAAAACCGAAACAGATGTTTCCAGATTTATTGGTTTTAAATCATCAATTTCACTTGTACATGAAACAATGAAAGAAACGCAACAAAACAAAAACACTACTTTTTTAAAATTGTTTAACATAATTTTTTTCTTTTATAGTTCATTTTTTATTTAAAATTAAAGTTCAATCCCAATGAGAATATTCTTGGCTTAGGATAAACATTGTTGTCAATACCACTTGATATTTCTGGATCTAATCCTGTATAATTGGTTATTGTAAATAAATTTTGTCCAATTAAAGAGGCGCGTAGAGTCATTTTTTCAAACGGTATGGTATAGCCTAAGGAAATGTTATCCAATTTCATAAATGAGGCATTTTCAACATATAAATCTGAAAACTGCTGATTATTTATAAATCCTGTTTTTATAGCGTCAACGCTACCATTTCCATAATAATCGCCAATTTGATTTAAAATGGCTTGACCGTAACCGTTAGCGGATCTAAAGTTATTATACATATAGTTACCTAAACTACCTCTCAATGTAAAATTAAAATCTAAATTCTTATAATTCATACTTGAAGTAAATCCAAAAAAGGCATCAGGTGTTCCAGATTGGAATCTATATTTATCACTGTCATTAATAATGTTATCGCCGTTTAAATCAATATAAACGCCTTCAAGTGGCGCACCACCAGCATCAACAACTTGTTTATAAACATAAAAACTACCAGGTTCGGCGTTCAAGGCGTTAATTTGAATGGTATTACCAACACCACCAGCTATACCACCAACTGGTTGACCAGGAAAGTTAGGGTCATCAGTTAAAGTAAGTTTGGTAATTTCAACGTCGCTTACAGTGAAATTGGCGCTTACATCCCATGAAAAATCCTTTGATTTGACAGGCGTTGCATTAATTCCAATTTCTATTCCCCTACTAACCGTTTCCCCTACGTTTTGATCTAAAAAGTTTTCAAGGTTACTGCCTCCGGGCACTTGAGAATATTGTAATAAATCTTTGTTTTTTCTGTAATAGAAGTCCAAAGTACCAGTGATTTTATTATTAAAGAGTCCGTAATCAACACCCGCGTTATACATGGTGGCTTCTTCCCATTTAATATCTTCATTGTAACCTTCAGGTCTGATGGTAGGGATGAATTCTGATCCAAACTGGTATTGTGATTTAATATCGCCTCCAGTATAAACACCTAGATAAGGGAATGAACCTCCTATTTCTTGTTGCCCAGTGATACCCCAACTTAATCTTAGTTTTAAATTAGAAATAACATTAGAGCCTTTAAGGAAATCTTCATCAGAAGCTAACCAAGAAAAAGCAGCTGATGGGAAATCGGCATTTCTGTTATCTTTTGAAAAACGGGACGAAATATCTCTTCTATAGGTAGCCGTAAAAATATATTTGCTAGCTAATGTAAAATTTGCTCGGGCAAAATAAGACTCTAAAATTAATTGAAATGGCTCGGCAAGTAATCCATTACTATATCCTTCGGTACTTGGTGAATCATAACCTCCTGTTGATGTATCTCTATTTCTGTTATAACTAATATTATAAAATCTTTGATAGGTATGACCAGCGGTCATATCAACACCAGATAACAGAGATCCGTCAAAATTCTTTTTATAATTTAAGTAGAAATCTAACAATCTGTTTTTGTTAATACCATTATAAGTACCAGAGCTTGGATATTGACCAGTGTTATTATTGTTGAAACCAGCATTTCTATCAGTAAAATATCTTCCGTCATATTCCTCATAATCAAATCCTGCGTTTACATTTAAACGTAATTCAGGTAAAAAATGAAACTTATAATCTAATTGAATATTAGATATGTTTCTTTTGGCTCTTTGTCTGTTATCTCTTAACATTAATAAAGAAACAGGATTTCTGGGTGCTAGGTTGGCAACGCCATCACCATCTTCAAATTCAAAATAACCTCCCCAGTTTCCTTCTACAGGTTGTGTAGGATCAAAAAATAAAGCACTTCCAATAGCACCTTCATTCGCAAATCGATTATCAACTAAACTTCCTTTTGAAGAGACATTCACTTTTAAATGGTCATCTAAAAAGCGATTTTCAAAATTAAGGTTAATGGCATTTCTGCGATATTGAGATGTTTTTAAAACACCATTTTGATTAGATAAGTTATAATTCACTCTGATAGAACCATTTTCAAACCCTTTAGATAAAGTCAAGTTATGAATACCACCTTCAGCATGCTGATAAATTTCATCTTGCCAATCAGTATTTGCATTCCCCAAAAAACTTGGGTCTTCTCTATTATCTATAACGTATTTTCTTAATTGAGAAGCGCTCAAAACATCTACTTTGTCAATAATTTGACCAGTAGAAGCTTGAACATCATATTCAACATTTAAAGGTGTTTTTGATTTCCCTTTTTTAGTTGTAATGATTACCACACCAGCAGTTGCTCTTGACCCATAAATGGCGGTTGCAGAGGCATCTTTTAAAATGGTATAACTTTCAATTTCGTTTGGATTAATAGAGTTTAAACTACCACCACTTAATGGAATTCCATCAACCACAATCAATGGGCTGTTATTGGCACTAAGTGATCCACCATTTCTAATTCTAATTTCAGCACCTGCTCCTGGATTACCAGAAGAAGTAGTAATTCGAACTCCGGCAGATTTACCTGCTAAGAGATTTTCTGGAGAGACGATGGCTCCTTTGTTAAATTCTTCTGAATCAATTCTGTCTAAAGATCCTGTGGCATCTTTGACCGTTGTTGATCCATAACCTATAATTACCACCTCATTTAGTTGGGCGGTATTCTCAGTAAGTCCAACATTTAATGTTGATTGACCGGTATAAGTAATCTCTACCGGATTATAACCCACAAATGAAAACACTACAATGTCTCCATTTTTTAAGTTAATTTGATACTTACCATCAAAATCTGTTGCCGTTCCAGTGGCAGTTCCTTTAATTAGGATATTCACTCCTGGAAGCGGTATTGCAGTTGATTGTTCTGTCACTGTTCCTGTTACTGTAGTTTGCCCAAATATCCAAATAGGGGCAAAAAATAGAATGAACAGCAAGCTACTTAAAGTTGTTTTCATACAATACTTTTAAATTAGTGTAATAATTTAGTTTGATATATTTTTACTTCTCGGGTTAAAAACGGCTTAAATTTAAGGTTAAGTTTTAACAAAAAATTGTGAAATCCGCAACGAAAACGTTTGCGTGTTGACAACTTTTAAATAATTCTTAACGTAAACGTTTGCATGTTCATAACTCGATAATATTTATAGGTGGGTTGATTGGAAAATGTTAAATTAGCTCATTCAGCAAATTTAAAGGACTAAATGTACTAATTTGAGCCGTATAAAGCAAATTTAAAAATGAGACGAAAAGTCACTCTAAAACAAATAGCAAAAGAATTAGATGTTTCAATATCTACAGTATCAAGAGCTTTAAATAATAGCAAAGAAATTGGAGAAGAAACACGTCAAAAAATTCAGGCTTTTGCTAAGTTTTATAACTACAAACCGAATAATATTGCACTTAGTTTAAAAAACCGTAAAACAAAGACCATTGGTATTCTCATTCCTGAAATTGTACATCATTTTTTTTCAACTGTAATCAGGGGTATTGAAATAGTGGCCAATCAAAGAGGGTACAATGTTATTGTAGGGTTATCAAATGAATCTTTTAGTAAAGAAGTGATAAATATGGAAATGCTTGCCAACGGAAGTATTGATGGTTTTATTTTATCAATTTCTAAAGAAACCTTGTTGCTTCAAGACTATCATCACTTTAAAGAAACAATCAGTCAGGGAATTCCAATTGTACTCTTTGATAGAGTGGTAAATGATATTGACTGTGATAAGGTAATTGTTGATGATTTTAAGGGTTCTTATAATGCGGTTAAGAAATTAATATCAAATGGTTGTAAAAATATAGCGCTTATAACAACAATGGATTATGTAAGTGTAGGTAAGCTAAGAACCCAGGGATATTTGCAGGCTTTAGAAGACAGTAAAATTCATGCCAAAGGAAATTTAATTTTAAAATTAGATGATGGTTTAGCTTTAGAAGAACATTTGGATCTCTTAGAAACTGAGATTGAGGAATTTTTTAAAAGGAATACTCGGATTGATGCTATTTTTGCCGTTAATGAATTGTATGCGGTCACGGCAATGAAAGTCGCCAGAAAGTTAGATTTTAAAATTCCCGAAGACATACAAATAATTGGATTTACAGATGGGGTGTTATCAAAACATGCCAGACCCAGCTTGACAACCATAAGTCAACATGGCCAAAAAATGGGTGAACAGGCGGCTCATTTGTTAATAGATAGATTACAACTGGATACTGAGGATCAAGATGATGAAGTTGTTGATTTTGAAAGAGATATGAACTTTAAAACAGTGGTTGTAGAAACTGAATTAATAGAAAGAGAGTCCACCAAATAAAATAATTATCATAAGTAATTATATTATTTTATATCTTTGAGCCAAATCAAAACTTATATTTTTACTTCTCACTAAAAAAGTTTTGATAAGCACCATGTTTATCAAAATAGTAATAATTAATATTTACTATTTATGGAAAAGCGTAGGTTAAGTTTCTGGGAAATCTGGAACATGAGTTTCGGTTTCTTAGGAATCCAAATGGGTTTTGCCCTTCAAAATGCTAATGCTAGTAGAATTCTTCAAATTTTTGGAGCTGATGTTCATGAACTTTCATGGTTTTGGATTATAGCACCTTTAATGGGATTAATTGTGCAACCGATCATTGGGCATTACAGTGATAAAACTTGGGGTCGATTTGGAAGAAGGAAACCTTATTTTCTTGTTGGTGCCATACTTGCATCAGTGGGATTGATTTTAATGCCGCAAGCTGAAATATTTATTGCCTTCTTACCGGCGCTTTGGGTAGGAGCAGGAATGCTCATGATTATGGATGCCTCATTTAATATTGCTATGGAGCCTTTCCGAGCCTTAGTTGGTGACAACTTAAGAACAGATCAGCGTACCTTAGGTTTTAGTGTGCAAACGGCTTTAATTGGGTTTGGAGCCGTTATAGGCTCTTGGCTACCTTATGCATTACACCATTGGTTTGGCGTTTCAAATGAAACCTCAAACGGGGTTGTGCCTTTTAATTTAATTTTATCCTTTATCATTGGCGCCGCGGTATTGGTCATCTCTATTTTAGTTACAATAGTCTCTACTAAAGAGTATACCCCTGAAGAACTTGATAGTTTTGAAGAAGATCATGTGCATTCTGAAACTAATGAACATAATAACTCAGATAAAAAATCAAGTTTGTTTGATATTGTTGAAGACTTTAGAAAAATGCCTACTACTATGCGGCAACTAAGTTGGGTGCAGTTTTTTTCTTGGTTTGGTTTATTTGGTATGTGGGTGTTTGCAACCCCCGCAATAGCTCAGCATATTTATGGTTTAGATTATACAGATAGCAGCAGTACTACATATCAGGATGCAGGTGATTGGATAGGCATACTTTTCGGAGTTTATAATATGGTGTCTGCTTTTTATGCATTTGCGTTACCGTATATTGCAAAAAAAGTTGGAAGAAAACGTACGCATGCCATTTCATTAATTATCGGAGGTTTAGGATTGTTATCAATATATATCATGCCAGATAAAAACTGGTTGATTATTTCAATGATAGGTGTTGGAATTGCTTGGTCAAGTATTCTTGCCATGCCGTATGCAATTTTAGCGGGGTCTATATCTCCAAAAAAGATGGGAGTTTATATGGGGATTTTTAATTTTTTCATAGTGATTCCACAAATAATTAATGCCTTAATAGGCGGACCATTGGTTAAATATGCTTATGATAATCATGCCATCTTTGCTTTAATGATGAGTGGTGTAAGTTTTATTATTGCAGCCTCATTAGTCTTTAAAGTAAAAGATGTTGATGATGTTGTACAATCTTAAATTTATGAATAGAAAAAGAGGATTTATTTTTGATTTGGACGGTGTTATTGTTGATACTGCAAAGTATCATTTTTTGGCATGGAAAAAATTAGCAAATAGTATAGGTATTGATTTTACAAAACATCAAAACGAACAGCTTAAAGGCGTGAGTCGTATTGAATCATTAAAAAAGATTTTAAAATGGGGTGAGATTACCTTGTCTGAAGCTGATTTTAATAGGTTAATGGCTGAAAAAAACACCAATTATTTAAGCTATATAGCCGAGATGGATGCGTCTGAAATTTTACCAGGTGTTATTGAGGCATTAGAGTTCTTAATTGACAAAGGCCAACCTATCGCGCTGGGTTCTGCAAGTAAAAATTCGGTTGAAATATTGAAAAAAGTAAATTTATTGAATCGCTTTGATGTCATTATTGATGGGAATGCGGTTACAAAAGCAAAACCAGACCCTGAGGTATTTTTGAAGGCAGCTCAATCCATTCATTTTTCTCCTGAGCAATGTATTGTGTTTGAGGATTCAGTGGCTGGAATTCAGGCGGCGAACAGAGCTAATATGATAAGTATTGGCATTGGAGACGCGTCTATTTTGCATGAGGCGGATGTTGTTTTTAAAGATTTTACAGAAATAAGTACTGACTTCTTAGAAAAATTAGTATCAGTAACAAAGCGTGAGTTAAAATAAATATAAAACTCATTTATAAAATGATAATTTAAAAGTTAAAATGAATCAGGATTATATAAAAGCAGATCATTGGTCAATCATTGAAGAAGGTTTTGATGTCAATCAGGTAAAATCTTCAGAGAGTTTATTTAGTATAGGTAATGGAGCCATGGGCCAACGGGCTAATTTTGAAGAGCATTATTCTGGACCAACATTTCAAGGAAGTTATATTGCGGGTGTTTATTATCCCGATAAAACGAGAGTAGGTTGGTGGAAAAACGGCTATCCGGAATATTTTGCTAAAGTATTGAATGCACCCAATTGGATTGGTATAAATGTTTCCATAAATGGTGAAGCATTAGATTTGTTCAAATGCAAGAAAATAGAAAATTTCCGCAGAGAACTTAATATGAAAGAAGGTTGGCTGTCTAGAAGTTTTAAAGCAACACTCCAAAATGCAATAGAGATTGAAGTAGCATCAAAACGATTTTTAAGTCTTGATTTTGATGAAGTTGGTGCTATTGAATATAAAGTCAAACTTTTAAATAATGATGCTCAAATTAATTTTTCACCTTATTTAGATAGTGGTATTACCAATGAAGACTCTAATTGGGATGATAAATTCTGGGATGTTTTAAGTGTCAATCACGAAGACAATCAGGCATATATTGTCTCTCGTACCATGAAAACTCATTTTTATGTGTGTACGTCTATGTACTCGCAAATAGCAATAAATGGACAAGTTTTAACTCAGGAAAAGGAGATTTCAGATAGTATTAATTATGTTGAGTTTCAGTATAAAAATCACGTACAAAAAGGAGATACCATAACCCTTACTAAATTTGGAGGCTATACAACCGATAGAAATCATGACAAAAATGAATTGATTTCTGTGGCTAAAAAAACACTTAGTGAAGTTTCAAAATTAGGGTTTCAGCCTCTATTAGATTTGCAAAAAGCGGCGTGGTCTAAAATTTGGGAAATGGCAGATATTACTATTGATGGTGATGTCAAAGCACAACAAGGTATTCGTTTTAATATATTTCAATTAAATCAAACCTACTTAGGTAAAGATGCGCGTTTAAATATTGGCCCAAAAGGATTTACTGGCGAAAAATATGGTGGAAGTACCTATTGGGATACTGAAGCTTATTGTATTCCGTTTTATTTGGCTACTAAAGATCAAAAAGTAGCCAGGAATTTATTGGCCTATCGCTATCAGCAATTGGATAAAGCCATTGAAAATGCTGAAAAACTTGGATTTAAAAATGGCGCTGCATTGTATCCAATGGTGACCATGAATGGAGAAGAATGCCATAATGAATGGGAAATTACTTTTGAAGAAATTCACAGAAACGGAGCCATTGCCTTCGCTATTTTTAACTATACTCGTTTTACTTCAGATTACAGTTATATTCCAGAAAAAGGTTTAGAAGTATTAATAGGGATTGCTCGTTTTTGGCAGCAGCGTGCTACCTTTTCAAAAGCAAAAAACAAGTATGTAATCCTGGGTGTTACTGGGCCTAATGAATATGAAAATAATGTTAACAATAATTTCTATACCAACTATATAGCTAAATGGTGTATTGATTATGCTGTTGAAAATATCGATTTTATTGAGAAAGAATACCCTTCAGATTTTACAAGAATCATGAATAAAGTAAAACTATCAAAGGCAGAATTAACCCAATGGATTAAGGTTGCCGATAACATGTATTTTCCATATTCAGATGCGGAACAGGTATATTTACAGCAGGATGGGTTTTTGGATAAAGAACTTATTACAGTGGCGGATCTTGACAAGTCACAACGACCCATTAATCAAAAATGGTCGTGGGATAGAATTCTGCGCTCACCATATATAAAACAAGCAGATACCCTTCAAGGATTTTACTTTTTTGAAGAGGACTTTACTGTTGAAGAATTAGAACGGCATTTTGATTTTTATGAACCATTCACAGTTCATGAGAGTTCATTATCACCATGTGTACACAGCATTCAAGCAGCTAAATTGGGAAGAATGGAACAAGCCTATACGTTTTATTTACGCACCTCCAGATTGGATTTAGATGATTATAATCATGAAGTTCATGAAGGTCTTCACATCACCAGTATGGCTGGAACCTGGATGAGTATTGTTGAAGGATTTGGTGGTATGCGTGTTAAAAATAATAGATTGACTTTTGCGCCTAAAATCCCGAAACAATGGGATGCCTATTCTTTTAAAGTTAATTTCAGAAATCAAATACTAAAAGTAAACGTGCAGAAAAATGAAACTCATTTTGAATTGATGGGTACAAAGGGTTTAGATATATTGGTTAATGACAAATTGATCAAAATTCAGCCCAATAAATTGATTACGGTTTAATCTTAATAAAAAATATAATGAAATATGTAATTTTTATCGTTTCAGTTGTTGCAGTTAACTTCTGTTCAGCCTTCAATATTGATCCTTTACTAAAAACAAATGAAAAAATGACAGTGCAATCTTTTACAGAACATCATGATATTGAAAGAGTGGAGCCATCGAATTGGTGGATTGGGTTCAAAAATCAAAGGCTTCAATTATTGGTTAAGGATAAAAATATATACACGGCAGATATTGAAATTTCTTATGAAGGAGTTACAATTGAAAACATAGTTAAAGGAAGCAGTCCGAATTATTTGTTTGTTGATTTGAATATTTCAGAAAACACTAAACCGGGAAAATTTAATATCTATTTTAAATTTGACAATGGTTCACAGAAGATTCAAACGTATGAATTAAAGTCAAGAACCAAATCTTCTGAAGAGTTTGTAGGTTTTAATAGCTCTGATGTTATTTATCTTATTACTCCTGATCGCTTTGCAAATGGAGATCAATCAAATGATATTGTGCCCTATTTAAAAGAAAAAAAGATTGACAGAAAAAATGATTATGCCAGACATGGTGGAGATATTAAAGGTATCATTAAGCATCTAGATTATATTAATGAGATGGGTTTCACCGCTATATGGCCTTGCCCATTATTGACAAATGATATGCCAAGAACATCTTATCATGGTTATGCCATGACCGATTTTTATCAAGTAGATCCGCGATTTGGAACCCTACAAGAATATATAGAACTTGCGGATAAAGCAAGAACTTTTGATATAAAACTCATCATGGATCAGGTGGTTAATCACTGTGGAAGTGAGCACTGGTGGATGAAAGATTTGCCCTTTTCAGATTGGGTTAATCAACAAAAAGCATTTGAAGAAAATAAAGAATTAAAAAACTCTAATCATAGACGAACTATAAATCAAGATTCTTATGCTTCTGAAAAGGATAAACAGGGCATGATTGAAGGCTGGTTTGTAGAAGCCATGCCCGATTTAAACCAGCGTAACCCTTTTATGGCAACTTACCTTATTCAAAATAGTATTTGGTGGATTGAAACATTGGGTTTAGGCGGTATAAGACAAGATACCTATCCGTATTCAGATAAAACATTTCTATCAGATTGGACTGGAGCTATCATGACTGAATACCCAAATTTTAGTATAGTAGGAGAAGAATGGAGTTATAACCCGCTCATTGTTGGTTATTGGCAAGAGGGAATGAATAATAAAGACGGCTATAAATCGCATTTAAAATCTCCTATGGATTTTCCAATGCAGCGACAAATTGTTAATGCGTTGAATGAAGATGAGCAATGGGATACTGGTTTTGTAAAAATATACGAAGGTTTGGCAATTGATTTTTATTATGCAAATCCAAAAGATCTCATGATTTTCCCTGATAATCATGACATGAGTAGAATCTTTACGCAATTAAATAAAAATGTAACCAAAACTAAAATGGCCTTAGGGTATATTTTCACATTGCCTAGAATCGTACAATTTTATTATGGCACAGAAATTTTGATGAATGATTCAGCAAAACCAGGGGATCACGGTTTAATCAGAACCGATTTTCCAGGAGGCTGGCAAGGAGACAAGGTGAATGCCTTTACTGGAGAAGGCTTGACGGCAGAACAAAAAGACATGCAATTGTATGTAAAAAAATTGTTGAATTATAGAAAAGATAGTCAGGCTATAATTGAAGGTAAAACGATTCATTTTGCGCCCGAAAATGGGGTTTATGTATTATTCAGAGCAATAGAAAATGAAATTGTTGCGGTGATACTTAATAAGAATAAAACACAGTTGAATTTGAATTTAGACAGGTTTGACGAAATGGGTTTAAAAGGGAAAAGTTTAACAAATATAATCACCTCAGAAAAAGTTGCTTGGAACGATTATTTAACATTAAAAAGTGAAGGAATAATTATATTGACTACAAAGTAAACTTTAATGAAAAGTGCTTTATTTATAATATGTTTTTTAATAAGTGGAATGTCACTTTGCCAGGTGACCTTTATAATAGATAAGCTGCCAGATGATCATAATTATAACAACAACATCTTTATTTCTGGTGATTTTGAAGGCTGGTCTGGAGGAAAGGTGCAGTATAAACTTGAGTATGATAAAAACACTTATTTCATTACAATTCCAAATATTGGCGATAACATAAAATTTAAATTTACTTTAGGTTCATGGGAAAATGTAGAATGTGATAAGGATGGAAATTCTATTGATGATAGGGTATATAATTTTAATAAATTACAAGATTCAGTTACTATTCAAATCAACAACTGGGCAGAGGGTAAATCAAAAATTATAAAGCATACTACTACCAATAATGTCCATATTTTTTCAGAACGTTTTAAAATGCCTCAATTGAACAGAGAAAGAAAAATTTGGATCTATCTGCCGCCAAATTATGAGAACTCTACAAAGAAATTTCCTGTTTTATATCTACATGATGGTCAAAACCTGTTTGATGATGCCACTTCCTATGCAGGAGAATGGCAGATAGACGAAACACTAAATAAATTAAGTAAAAACAAAGACCTAAACCTTATTGTGGTGGGTATTGAAAATGGAGGTGATAAAAGACTAAGTGAATACTCACCCTGGGAAAACAAAGAATATGGAATAGCTGAAGGAGACGCTTATCTTGAATTTGTTGTACACACATTAAAACCGGAAATTGATCTGGCATTTAGAACTAAAACTCAGGCAAACCAAACAGCCATCATGGGGAGTTCTATGGGTGGATTAATTTCTCATTATGCAGGATTAAAATACCCAAAAGTTTTTGGTAACGTGGGTGTTTTTTCTCCGTCATTTTGGTATGCTGATGAAATCTATAATTTTACGAAAACACATACTGACTTAAAACAGGTGAAAATATATTTTATGACTGGAGATAAAGAATCTGAAGATATGGTTCTAAACACCGAAAAGATGATTAACATTTTGAAAACAAATGGGTTTTCTGAAAAGAATTTGTTTTTGAAAGTAGTACCTAATGGAACCCATAGTGAATCCTTGTGGAGGACAGAATTTGAAGAGGCTATTTGCTGGCTTTTTAAGAAATAACGACAAAATTAAATGACGAAAACTATCTTTTTCTTATTCATGACGCTTTCTGCAATATCGCAGAATATTGTTATCAATAAAGTATCCAATATGCATTTGTTTGGAGGAGAGTTAATGCGAATTGAAAACTTCCCTTCTAAATTTATACAGTCAAGAAATGTTGATATCTGGATACCAAATAACTATTCTAAAACTAATAAATATGCAGTCTTGTATATGCAAGATGGGCAAATGCTTTTTGACAGTACTACAACTTGGAATAAGCAAGAATGGAAAGTTGATGAAGTAGCTTCACGTTTGATGGATGACAATAAAACAAAGGATTTTATGGTTGTGGCTATTTGGAATATAGCAGCTTTAAGAAATAGTAATTATTTTCCAGAAAAGGTATTTGAAATGATGTCTGTAAAAGATAAAGATTCACTAATTGAAACAGGTAAAAAGCATAATTGGATAAATACGATTAACTCAAATAACTATTTAAAGTTTCTTGTTGAAGAATTAAAACCCTATATAGATTCTCAATTTTCTACAGTACCTGATGCAGATAATACGGGAATTATGGGTTCAAGTAGAGGAGGATTGATTTCCATGTATGCCATGTGTGAATATCCTCAGGTTTTTGGCTTGGCCGCCTGTTTATCTACGCATTGGATAGGAACTTATGAAAACGAGGACAATGAAATACCTAATGCTTTTATGGAATATATGAAGGATAATTTACCGGATTCTAAAACACATCGATTATATTTTGATTATGGAGATCGGACCTTAGATTCTCTTTATTTACCTTTTCAAGAAAAAGTAAGTGCCGTATTGTTAGAAAAAGGTTTTGATAAAAACATCATGTTTGAAGGTGCTGATCATTCAGAAAATTCCTGGAGTAAACGAATAGAAATTCCTATAATTTATTTATTTGGAAAAGAAAGTGAATAAATAAGTAAAATAATTAAAATGATTAAAACATTCAAATATTTAATATTAATAATAATAGTATTTAGTTTTGCCTGTAATAATAGTGTCAAAACAAATTTAAAAGGAACAGAACCTGTGAATAATAAACATAAAGAAGTTATATATCAAGTATTTACCAGATTATTCGGGAACACTAACACAACCAATAAACCTTGGGGAACTATTGAAGAAAATGGTGTTGGGAAGTTTAATGATTTTAATGAAAAGGCTTTAAATGAAATAAAAGAATTGGGTGTCACTTACATTTGGTATACAGGCGTGCCTCATCATGATGTGATTAGAGATTACACAAAATATGGTATTAGTAATGACGATCCAGATGTGGTAAAAGGGAGAGCGGGTTCTCCTTATGCGGTAAAAGATTATTACAATGTAAACCCAGATTTAGCAGTCAATCCTGAAAACAGATTGGAAGAGTTTAAGGCTTTAGTTGACAGAACGCATCAAGCGGGGCTGAAGGTAATTATTGATATCGTACCTAATCATGTAGCAAGAAATTATAAAAGTGTATCCAATCCAGAGGGCGTTGAAGATTTTGGTGCGAGTGATGATAAAACGGTTGTTTATAATGTAAATAATAACTTTTATTATATCCCGGAAAAAGCTTTTAGAGTTCCTGAAGGACTTAAGAACTTGAAACCTTTAGGAGGTGAGCAACATCCTTTAAGTGATGGTTTTTTTGATGAAAATCCCGCAAAATGGACAGGAAACGGTTCACGTAATTCTCAGCCAGATATCAATGATTGGTATGAAACAGTGAAGATTAATTACGGAATAACACCTGATGGGGATAAGGAATTTAATGAATTACCTGAAGGTTTTGATAATGAAAATTACAGCAAACATTTTGAGTTTTGGAAAGACAAGATAGTGCCCGATTCTTGGATTAAATTTAGAGATATTGCTTTATTTTGGATTGATTTTGGTGTAGATGGATTTAGATATGATATGGCAGAGATGGTACCCGTAGAATTTTGGAGTTTTTTAAATTCTAGTATCAAAATGAAAAATCCAGAGGTGTTTATTTTAGCGGAAGTTTATAACCCTAATCTTTATAGAGATTATATTAAAAAGGGAAAAATTGATTATTTGTATGATAAGGTTCAGTTATATGATACAATAAAACATATCATGCAGGGCCATGGTAAAACGGACAATATTCCTCCAATTCAAGATTATTTGAGCGACATTGAACATCATATGCTTCATTTCCTAGAAAATCATGATGAGCAACGCATTGCAAGTCCAGAATTTGCTGGAAATGCTGAAAAGGGAAAACCTGCCATGGTAGTTTCTTCTACTATAAGTACGTCACCCACCATGATTTATTTTGGTCAGGAAGTTGGAGAGCCTGGTGCAGAAAATGCAGGATATGGCAAACACTCAAGAACCTCTATTTATGATTATGTAGGAGTGCCTCATTTACAACGCTGGGTAAATAATAAGCAATTTGACGGCGGTAATTCTACAAAAGAAGAAAAGTCTCTTCGAGATTTTTATAAGAGACTTCTTAATTTCACCATTACTAGTTCAGCATTAACTGAAAATCATCAGGATATTCATCAATTTAATAGGCAAAACACAGAATGGTATAACGATCAGGTATTATCATTTGTGAGATGGAGCGAAAATGAAAAACTTATAATTATATCAAATTTTAATACTGACAACACTTATGGTTTTGAATTGCAATTACCACAAGATATTATTGAAAAATGGCATTTAAAGAAAGGTGATTATGAGGTGTCAGATCAATTATATGGCAAGTATAAATCAATTCTGAAGGTAGAAGATAAAACGGGAAAAGTGAGGATTGATATAGGTCCGTTGGAATCTTTTATATTGAAAATTAAATAAATTATTTAAAATGAAAAGACTTATCATAGTAATCACTTTGTTAACATTTATAAGTTGTGTTCAACAGAAAGAAGCCGTTAAGGTTGAAAAACAGCCAGCGCCTTTTGTTTGGGAAGGAGCTAATTTGTATTTTTTATTGACCGATAGATTTAGTAACGGGAATTTATTAAATGATGTTAATTTTGATAGAACTAAAGAGGCTGGAAAATTAAGAGGTTTTGAAGGGGGTGATATAAAAGGAATAACAAAAAAAATTCAAGCAGGTTATTTTACTGATTTAGGTATTAATGCGATCTGGTTGACGCCTATTGTTGAACAAATTCACGGAGCCACCGATGAAGGTACAGGGCTTTCTTATTCATTTCATGGGTATTGGGCACGAGACTGGACGGCTCTGGATCCTAATTTTGGCACCAAAGAAGATTTAAAAGAATTAGTGGAAGTTGCCCATAGTGAAGGGATTCGAATTGTTTTGGATGGGGTCATAAACCACACCGGACCTGTTACAAATGAAGATATCGTGTATCCTGAAAATTGGGTAAGAACCGACAATCAATGTACTTATAAAGATTATGAAAGTACAGTGAGTTGTACTTTGGTTAAAAACCTGCCGGATATAAGGACTGAAAGTAATGAAGCCGTTGAATTACCTCAGTTTTTAGTTGAAAAATGGAAAGCTGAAGGCAGATATGACCAAGAAGTTGCTGAGTTAGATGCGTTTTTTAGCCGTACAGGCTACCCAAAAGCACCTCGATTTTATATAATCAAATGGCTAACAGATTATATTGCTGAATTTGGAATTGATGGATACAGAGCAGATACTGTTAAGCATACAGAAGAATATGTATGGCAGGAATTCAGGAAGGAATGTGATTTTGCCTTTTCTGAATGGAAAAAGAACAATCCAGAAAAGGTTTTAGATAACAATTCTTTTTATTTAGTCGGCGAAGTTTACAATTATAATATTTCTAACGGGACATTATTCGATTTTGGAGATAAAAAAGTGAACTACTTCGATAATAGCTTTCATAGTTTAATAAATTTTGAATTTAAATTTGATGCTCAAAAGGATTACGAAAGCATTTTCTCAAAATACTCAGATATTTTGCACAACGAATTGAAAGGTTTAGGAACGTTAAATTACTTAACCTCACACGATGATGGAAGCCCATTCGACATGCAAAGAATGAAACCTTTTGAAGCGATTACTAAATTACTATTAACGCCAGGAACTTCCCAAATGTATTACGGTGACGAATCTGCAAGGCCATTAATAATTGAAGGTACAGTTGGAGATGCCACGCTGAGATCTTTTATGAATTGGAATGATATTAAGAACAATCAAAATACAAAGGACCTCTTAAAACATGCTCAAAAATTAGGACAATTTAGAGCCAATCATCCAGCTATTGGTGCTGGCACGCATCAAATGATTACCAAAAGCCCTTATGTGTTTTACAGAAGTTTCTATAAAGAGAAATATCAGGATATCGTGGTTGTTGGGTTAGATTTACCAACAGGGGCAAAAACAGTGGATGTTTCAAAAATATTTAAAGATGGTGATGTGGTTCATGATGCCTATTCAAATCAAGATATTTCTGTTAAAAACGGAAAAGTGACCATTGATTCTGATTATGAAATTGTCCTTTTAGAAGTAAAATAAAATTTAAATTATATTCATTAGAAATCTAATTATTATGAAAAAAATATTATTCTTTATTACTACAACCTTTTTAATGGTTGCATGCAGCGATCAGTCATATCAACTAAGTACAGAATCCCCGGACGGTGCAATCAAAATAAATTTTGAAGTAAATAATACTGGACAAGCCTTTTATATGGTTCATTTTAAAAACAAGACCATTATTGATACCTCATTTATGAGTTTTGATTTTAAAGATTTTGCACCATTAAAAGATAATTTTAAAATTATTGGGTCCTCTGTTGGAACTGCTGATGAAACTTGGCAAATGCCTTGGGGAGAACAACTGGATGTCCGCAATCATTACAATGAATTAGTTGTAAATTTAGTAGAGCGGTCAGACCTGAAAAGAAAACTTAATATTCATTTTAAAGTTTATGATGATGGATTAGGATTTAGATATGAGTTTCCAGAACAAGAGAATTTAAAAGAGGTATTAATTACTGACGAGAATACCGAGTTCAATTTAACTGGAGACTATAAGGTTTGGTGGATTCCTGGAGATTGGGATATTTACGAGCATTTATATAACGAAACTAAATTTTCTGAAATTGATGCAATTTCAAAACAAAACAACGTAAACTTAAACGCAACATATATTCCAGAAAATGCTGTAAATACGCCGGTTACTATGAAAACTGAAGATGGACTGTATTTAAGTTTTCATGAGGCAGACTTGACCAACTATTCGGGAATGACTTTAAAGGTTGATCCTAAAAATTTAAATATGGTAAGTGAATTAGTAGGTTCAGAAATTTTAGGGGGAAAAGCAAAAATTACTATTCCTTTTAATACTCCTTGGAGAACCATTCAAATTGCTGAAAAAGCAGGGGATTTAATTGAATCTAAAATGATTTTAAATTTAAACGATCCAAATATCATTGGAGATGTAAGTTATTTTACCCCAATGAAATATGTAGGGATTTGGTGGGAAATGCACATTGGGAAATCTACTTGGGATTTAGAAGGCAGTCAAGACATGAATACCTTTACAACTGGAAAAGTTGGAACATCAAGACATGGGGCAACCACAGAAAACGCTAAAAAATATATAGATTTCGCTTCTCAAAATGGCATTAAAGGATTGCTGGTAGAAGGCTGGAATACAGGTTGGGACAAATGGATTAATACAGATGACAGAGAAGGGGTTTTTGATTTCATGACGCCTTATGCTGATTATGACTTTGATGAAGTGATGCGTTATGCAAAGGAAAAAGGCGTGGAAGTTATAATGCATCACGAAACTTCTGCGGCACCTAGAACCTATGAAAAACAAATGGAGGTGGCTTATAATTTTATGAAAGCTAATGGTATCAACTCTGTAAAAACAGGATATGTTGGTAAAATTATTCCTAAAGGAGAATATCATCATGGGCAATGGATGGTGAATCATTATCAAAAAGTGCTTGAAGAAGCGGCCAAAAAGAAAATAGCAGTAAATGCACACGAGCCTATTAAAGATACAGGAAAACGCAGAACTTATCCTAATGCTATTTCACGAGAGGGAAATAGAGGCCAAGAGTTTAATGCTTGGGCAAAAGATGGCGGAAATCCACCAAGTCATTTGCCAACAGTTGCCTTTACCAGAATGCTTTCAGGTCCATTTGATTTTACTCCAGGCGTTTTCAATATTAAGTTTAATGAGTATAAAGAAAACAATCAGGTCAATACAACGTTGGGGCAGCAACTGGCATTGTATGTAGTTATATATAGTCCAATTCAGATGGCATGTGATTTACCTGAACATTATATGGTAAATGGTAAGGTGCATCCAGCTTTTCAATTTATAACAGATGTTGGTGTAGATTGGCAACAAAGTAAAGTTTTGAATGGCGAAGTGGGAGATTTTGTAACTATGGCAAGACAAGAAAGAGGAACAGGTAATTGGTTTATTGGCGGAATTACGGATGAGAATCCCAGAACAGTTGATCTTAATTTTGATTTTCTTGATGAAGGTCAAACCTATAAAGCGGCTCTATATAAAGACGGACCAGAAGCTCATTGGGATCTTAATCCAACTGACATTGTAATAGAGCAATTGACCATTGATAAAAACTCCAAATTAACTGTTCAGTTGGCTGCTGGTGGCGGTTTTGCTTTAAGTTTGATGAAATAGATCCGTCAGATAAAACTTAAAAAAGTTTGGCAAATTAAAATCAAAAACTCCACTCATTGTGGAGTTTTTGATTAAAAAATAGTTTTTTTTATTAAAAACAACTAAATTCATGTTATTTCATAAATTACAAATTGAGGTTAGTTTTATAATGAACTATAATAAACAGGGTGTAACAATTTAATTGCTTATACGTCATTATTAGACAACCAAACAAAATTAAAAAACATGAAAAATTTATTAAAAAAAGGACTGGTATTAATTTGTGGATTATTGATAGTGAATTCATACGGTCAAGAAAAAAGTAATTGCACTGTTGTTGATGATGAAAATAATGGTGTTTATGTTGGTCAATGTAAAAACGGATTGGCTGACGGAGATGGTGTTTTTGAGTACATGAACGGGAAGTATATTTTTCAAGGGCATTTTAAAAAGGGAATAAAGCATGGTGAAGGGAAATTGTTCAGTTTTGTTAATGGTGAGAAAAAGTTGATTAAGGAGGGCGTTTGGAAAAAAAATAAATATGTAGGTGAAAAGTCTAAACAACAAGAAGCAGCATATAAAGTTCAGAAACGAATAAATCTTGATCGCTATAGTGTTAGACGTATTAGTGATGGAAATTCAGTTAGGTTTGACTTTATGCAAAATGGAAATAGAAACAATATTGAAAATTTAACAATGGTAGGAGATAGTGGAACCATGTTTTCAAGTTCTTATAATCAATCAATGAATGAAGGGTTTGAAAACATAAAATTTCCGTTTAAATGCGAAGTAACTTATAGAACCAAGAGTAAATTAAAATATCAAACTTTTGTAGTAAGATTTGAAATTTTATTAATAGAACCAGGTAATTGGGATATCACATTAAATAACTAATTAGCCTTTTGTTAAAGTTTAATCGTAAAGATTAAAAACCGGATAATTTTTTGAGTTGTTTCTACTTTTAAGGTATTAGAATGCCATTAAAATGGTTTAACGTAGTTATTAAGATTTTGAAAATTATTTAGAAAGCCCGTTTGATTTTTAATAGCTTTATACACTTAAAAAATAAAGCAAAAATGACATCAGTTCAAGATCTATTAAACCTTTTAGTTTTAGATAAAATTAGTGACACTGAATTTAACGGCGACAGTAAAAGTATTGGCAGTCCAAATGTTTTTGGAGGACAGGTATTGGCTCAGGCTATTAATGCGGCGAGTAGAACTATTACTAATAAAAGAGTATTGCACTCCATGCACGCCTATTTTCTTGAGGCTGGAAATTTAGAATTGCCTATAACATACAATGTTTCTAAAGTAAGAGATGGTGGTAGTTTTTCTGTCAGAAGAGTAACAGCGCATCAAAAGGAAAGAACAATATTCATTTTATCTGCCTCTTTTCATAAGAAAGAAGAAGGGTATAATCATCAAATTCAAATGAAAGCAGATTTAAATCAGCCTGAAGATTTGATGAGTTGGACTGACATATTGAATCAATTCGGGGAGTTTTTACCAAAAAGTTTAAAGGAATTTTTTTCCATTGACCGCCCTGTAGACTTTAAACCTACGGTTATTGTAAATCCATTGGAAAGGAATGATTTGCCTCCTTTTAGTGATGTTTGGTTTAAATTAAAAGGAGAAGTCACTGGATTGGATTTAGCGACTAAACAACAAATTCTAACCTATATTTCTGATTATAATATTTTAATTTCAGCATTAAATCCTCATGCAAGTAAGGCACATTGGGGAAACACTCAAACCGCAAGTTTAGACCATTCTATGTGGTACTTTCGAGATTTTGATTTTGATGACTGGCTATTATACTCAATGGAATCTCCTAATGCATCTGATGCCAGAGGGTTTGCAAGAGGAAATATTTTTACCAGAAAAGGGAAATTAATTGCTTCAGTTGCCCAGGAAGGCCTCATGCGTCCATTACAAAAGTAGTAGGTTTATGAAAAACACCATTGAAACTTTAAGAATAGGGCATCGGGGTGCTAAGGGTTATATTGCGGAAAATACTTTAGAATCCATTCACAAGGCTCTAGATTTTGGGGTTCATGGCATTGAGATTGACGTCCATTTGTGTGCTTCTGGAGAGTTGGTGGTCTTTCATGATTTTACTTTAGAACGCATGAGTAACGGCTTTGGAGCTATTTCAAAATATACACTTTCTGAATTAAAACAATTAAAGATTGACAATAAGTTTCAGATACCAACCTTGGAAGAAGTTTTACAGCTAATTAATAAAAAATGTATCTTAAATATTGAATTAAAAGGTCAGTCTACTGCGGTAGAAACCTGCAAGATTATTGAACAGTATGTAAAGAGTAATTTTTGGAATCATTCTGATTTTCTGGTATCAAGCTTTCATAAACAAGAATTAGAGGAAGTTTATAAAACAAATAAAAACATCCCTCTTGCAATTCTAACTAAAACCCTTATAAATGATGTGATACAGTTTGCGGAGACCATAGAGGCAAAAGCGATTCATCCTAACTATTTTATGCTTACTTCAAAAAATGTCGCAGAAGCACAAGAAAATGGATATAAGGTCAATACATGGACGGTGAATGACGTGCAATCCATAAAACGAATGAAACAATATGGCGTAGATGCCATCATCTCAGATTTCCCAGATAGAATATGAATAATAAAGATGTTATCATAGTTGGAGGAGGTGCCGCTGGATTTTTTGCAGCAATTAATATTGCTGAACAAAACCCAAATCTAAAAGTAGCAATTATAGAACGTAGTCAGGAAGGTTTGGCAAAAGTAAAAGTTTCAGGTGGTGGAAGATGCAATGTGACTCATGCAGAGTTTATACCTTCAGAATTGGTGCGTAATTATCCAAGAGGTGAAAAGGAATTGATGGGGCCTTTTCATCAGTTCATGACCGGAGATACTATGGAGTGGTTTGAAAAAAGAGGAGTAACACTTAAAATTGAAGATGATGGCAGAATATTTCCTGAATCAAACAGCTCGCAAACCATTATTGACTGTTTTTTAAATGAAGCTAAAAAATTTCATGTTGAAATATTGTATAGTCATTCTCTAAAAACGATGCAACAAGCCGATAATTTATGGTATCTTGAAACCACATACGGTCTCATTAAGACCAAGAATGTGGTCATAGCAACTGGGAGTAATCCAAAAGTATGGAACCTGCTAGAGGCATTAGGACATACGATTTTGCAACCGGTACCTTCATTATTTACATTCAATATTAAAGATGATAGAATCAATGATATACCAGGGGTAGTATCCTCCAATGTTGAGGTACATGTTATAGATTCCAATTTGTATTCTGAAGGGCCATTGCTAATTACGCACTGGGGAATGAGTGCCCCCGCCATTTTAAAACTGTCAGCCTTTGGAGCTCTGGAACTTGCCAAAAGAGAGTATAAATTTCAAGTTGAAATTAATTTTATAAAAAAATCATTTGAAGATTGCGTGGATTTATTAAAGGAGATAAAACAGGAACTGGCAAAAAAAACAATTTATAAATCCGCCCAGTTTGAATTACCAAAGCGCTTATGGCAAAAATTGATTTTAGCATCAAATATTGAAATGGAAGCGAGATGGGGGGACATGAATAAATTTCAAATAGAAAGATTAGCTGAGCAATTAACAAAAGCCATTTTTAATGTAGAAGGTAAAAGCACCTTTAAGGAAGAGTTTGTAACTGCAGGTGGGGTTGATTTAAAAGAAATAAACTTCAAGACTTTTGAAAGTAAATTGTTTAAAAACCTCTATTTTGCAGGTGAAGTTTTAAATATTGATGCCGTCACTGGCGGATTTAATTTTCAGAATGCCTGGACCAGTGGGTACATTGTAGCGAAATCGATTCAAGCATGAAAACGTATGTAGCTCTCTTACGAGGAATAAATGTTAGTGGACATAAAAAAGTGCCCATGGCAGAACTGCGCGAGATCCTTACTAAAGTTGGTTTTGTGAACGTGCAAACTTATATTCAAAGTGGAAATGTCATTTTTCAATCCATTGAGGAAGATATCCAAAAGCTAACAGACACAATCCAAAAGGAAATTAAAGATTGTTTTGGTTTTGATGTGCCTGTTTTAATAAAAACAAATGTTGAGTTATTAAACATTTTTAATCATTGTCCTTTTTCCAAAGATAAAAAGGAAAACAGCTATTTTACGCTTTTATATTGGACACCTGATAAGTTGTTAATAGAAGACTTAAGTAGATTTAAATATCCTAACGAAGAAATAATTATTACAAAAAGTTGCATTTATTTTTATTCATCTATTGGTTATGGCAATACAAAATATAACAATAACTTTTTTGAACGTAAATTAAAAGTAACTGCCACTGCAAGAAATTATAAAACAATGCTAAAACTCTTATCTTTGTCGTCAGATTTAAAGTAGAATGAACGAACAACAATTTATTCCAAAAAAATATTCTAATACTATTGATACTGGTAAATTTTCTTGGTCATCACCAAGTAATATTGCTTTAGTTAAATATTGGGGCAAAAAGCAAGATCAATTACCTGAAAATCCTTCTATAAGCTTTACCCTTGAAAATTGTAAAACAATTACAACCTTAAGTTTCTCTAATAGAAATTTAACTTCAGATTTTTCATTTGATATTTATTTAGATAATGAGAAAAAGGATGATTTTAAACCAAAAATTGAAACATTTTTTAAACGAATTGAAGTTTATTTACCCTTTTTAAAAAATTACCATTTTGTTATAGAAACCACGAATACTTTCCCTCACAGTTCTGGAATTGCTTCTTCTGCTAGTGGTATGAGTGCTTTAGCTATGTGTTTGATGAGTCTTGAAAAACAATTAAATCCAGAAATGACAACTAGCTATTTTAACCAAAAGGCCTCATTTTTAGCACGATTAGGATCTGGTAGCGCTTGTAGAAGCGTGGAAGGAGATTTAATTGTTTGGGGACATCATGAAAATATTGAAGGGAGTACTAATTTATATGGTATTAAATACCCGTATGAAGTACATGATATATTTAAAAATTATCAGGATACCATTCTTTTAGTTGATAAAGGTGAAAAACAAGTAAGCAGTACGGTAGGACATAATTTGATGCACAACCATCCTTTTGCCTCAGAGCGTTTTAAGCAAGCTCATGAAAATCTGGATGAATTAATTCAAGTTTTAAAAAATGGGGATGTTAATTCTTTTATTAATATTGTTGAAAGTGAAGCCTTGACACTGCATGCAATGATGATGACCAGTTTGCCTTATTTTATTTTAATGAAACCAAATACCTTGGAAATAATAAATAAAATTTGGAAATTTAGAAACAATACTGGATTGCCTATAAGTTTTACTTTAGATGCTGGAGCTAATGTTCACGTATTATATCCAGAAAAGCATGCTGCTCCAATTTTAGAATTCATTAAGAATGAATTAGTTGCATATTGTCAAAATGGACATTATATTTGCGACAAAATTGGTTTCGGCGCAAAACAATTGTAACTTTAGAGGCCAAATATCAATCAGCTAAATGAAAGGACCACTTTTTTATTCTAAAATTTTACTCTTTGGGGAGTATGGAATTATTAAGGATTCCAAAGGTTTATCAATTCCATATAATTTTTATAATGGTGCTCTAAAAAAAGATGATAAACCATCTGAGGACGCTTTAAAATCTAATGGAAGTTTAAAGAAGTTTGTATCGTATTTAAAAAATGTCAATTCAGACTTGGTGACTTTTGATTTTGAGTCACTTCAAAATGACGTAGATGCTGGAATGTATTTTGATTCTTCAATTCCACAAGGTTATGGTGTTGGAAGTAGTGGTGCTTTAGTAGCTGCTATTTATGATAAATATGCATTGAATAAAATTACTGTTTTAGAAAATTTAACGAGAGAGAAACTTTTAAAGCTAAAAGCTATTTTTTCTGAAATGGAATCGTTTTTTCATGGTAAATCTTCAGGATTGGATCCATTGAATAGTTATTTAAGCATTCCTATTCTTATTAATTCAAAGGATAATATTGAAGCTACTGGTATCCCTTCTCAAATTACTAATGGAAAAAATGCCGTGTTCTTATTAGATAGCGGTATTATTGGTGAAACTGCGCCTATGGTTAGTATTTTCATGGAAAACATGAAACAAGAAGGTTTTCGTAATATGCTAAAAGACCAGTTTATCAAGCATACCGATGCTTGTGTTGATGATTTTTTAAATGGAAATATTAAATCATTATTTAAAAACACAAAAAAATTATCAAAGGTTGTTTTAAATCATTTTAAACCCATGATTCCTCAAGAGTTTCATGCTCTTTGGAAGAAAGGTATTCAAACCAATAAATATTACTTAAAATTATGTGGTTCTGGCGGCGGTGGTTATATTCTTGGGTTTACTGAAGATATTGACAAAGCAAAAGAAGCTCTCAAAGGATATAAATTAGAAGTAGTTTATAACTTCTAATATAAAACTTTCATAATTTTTTCCTTGGTAAAGGATGTAATCAAGTAATCTTTTTTATGCTAACTCGAAAGCAGAAACATATTCTAATTAAATTTTTTAGTATGTTTTCCGTAGTAAGAGGATATAACATTCTGATTATCGTTTTAGCACAATACTTAACCTCAATATTTATTCTTGCTCATAATAAATCATTACGCGAAGTAATTTTTGATATTAATTTATTCATGCTTGTCTTAGCATCAGTAGTTACTATAGCAGGGGGTTATATCATTAATAATTTTTATGACTCAGAGAAGGACTTAATAAATAGACCTATTAAATCTAAACTTGACAGATTAGTAAATCAAAATACCAAGTTGTCGTTTTATTTTGTTCTAAATTTTATTGCTGTTGTTTTTGCCAGTTATGTATCATTTAGATCGGTGATATTTTTTTCAATATATATTTTTGCAATTTGGTTTTATTCACACAAATTAAAAAAGCTGCCTTTTATTGGAAATTTAACATCAGCTATTCTTACTATTACGCCATTTTTCGCTGTTTTTATATATTATAAAAATTTTGAACCTGTCATTTTTGTCCATGCAACTTTTTTGTTTTTAGTCATTTCAATGCGAGAACTGACTAAGGACTTAGAGAATATAAAAGGTGATTTGGCACTTAACTATCACACAATTCCTGTTGTATATGGAGAAAAAGCTTCTAAATATATGTTAACTATTTTATCGTTTTTAACATTAATCCCTACAATTCTTTTATTATTCAAGTTTGAAATTGGTCATATGTATGTCTTCTTTTATTTGAGTGTTTTTTTGTTAGTTATTTTTCTATGGTTACTCTGGAAATCAAAAACAAAAACGCATTATTTAATCCTTCATAATATTTTAAAATTCATCATAGTTTTTGGAGTATTTTGTATTCTTTTACTTGACATTAATAGGGTTTTAAATAGACTGATTTAAGACCAGTTTCATTTAATAATAGTGACAGGTAAAATATAAATTTGAAAAATAGCAAATCGTAATTTATAGAGTATCTTTGCACAAAATAATTCATAATGAGCAGACATCAAGGTAGTAAAGGAAAAGGAATGACTTCAGGAAGAGGCAGTGACAATAGCCGATCTAAAAGTTTTGCAAGAGGAAATTCACCTATTAAAAAGAATGCGCAATCTTCTAAACCAACTGATACTAAAAAAGCTGGTACTTTAAAAAAATCCAATCCAGATGAAATTAGATTAAATAAATATATTGCTAATTCAGGAGTATGTTCTCGTAGAGAAGCAGATACACATATTGCGACAGGTTTGGTTACGGTAAATGGAAAGGTAATTACAGAGATGGGTTATAAAGTAAAACCTGGGGATGAGGTTCGTTATGATGGTGCTAGAGTAAATCCAGAGAAAAAGGCCTATGTACTGCTCAATAAACCCAAAGGTTTTGCTACAACTACTAGTGAAGGTAAAGGAAGAACGGTAATGGATTTGGTGGCTAATGCCACAACATCACGAATTAAACCTATTGGGCGTTTGGGTAGAAACTCAAAAGGACTACTGCTATTTACAAACGACGAGGTTATTGTTGAAAAGTTTACTAATTCAAAAAATGGTGTCCCTAGATTATTCCATATAGAATTAGATAAAAATTTAAAACTTGAGGATTTAAAGAAAATCCAGGCAGGAATTAAGATTGAAGGTAAACTCATTGCCGTTGAAGAAGTAAGTTATATTGATGGCGCCTCAAAAAATGAAATAGGATTGAAAATTAAAAATACGGGGAACACCATAATTCGATCCATTTTTGATCATTTAAAATATGAAGTTGTTAATCTTGATTGTGTCGCAATTGGTCATCTTACTAAAAAAGATATTCCAAGAGGTCATTGGAAACATCTCACAGAACAAGAATTAAATACCCTTAAAATGCTGTAATTTACTTGCGTGCATTTTTTTCAAAAAAAATAAAAAAAAGGATTAAAATTCAAATTTTTATATTTCATTTGTACTGCATTTAGCTGAACAATATTGAAATATGTTTATATGTTTGGGCTTATGAGCAGTTGGAAGTCATGCTCAAAAGCTGCTTTTAGATTAAGTAACCGAATTTTAAAGCTAACTTCCACTGATTCAATTATATCAAGCCAACATATTTATGGGTTTGTACCGACAACATGTGTTCAAAAACAAATTTGAATTTCTTAGAATTTTTTGATTTTATTACTTGTAATTAAAATTTTTTTGAGAAATTTATACCATAAAGAAAATAATGAATACTAAATATATTGATCTTATTAGTCAAACTTTTGATTTTCCACAAGAAGAATTTAAGTTAGAAGATAGGAATTTGCAATTTCATGATATTGATTTAATGGAATTGGTTGAAACTTATGGCTCACCATTAAAGTTTACTTACTTACCTCAAATTTCAAACAACATACATAGAGCTAAAGGATGGTTTGAAAAAGCTATAAAAAACAATAAGTATAAAGGAAAGTACAATTATTGTTATTGTACTAAAAGCTCTCATTTTAAGCATGTTTTGAATGAAGCATTAAAGAATGATATTCATATTGAAACATCATCTGCTTTTGATATTGATATTGTTGAGAAATTAAAAAAGGAAGGCAAAATTACAGATAACACCTATGTTATTAGTAATGGATTTAAACGTGCTCAGTATGTTGAAAATATTGCACGCTTAATAAATAATGGACATAAAAACTGTATACCTATCATTGATAATTTCGAGGAAATAGAGTTGTTGTCTGAAGAAATCAATGGGAAATTTAATATAGGAATTAGAATTGCTTCTGAAGAAGAACCAAAATTTGAATTTTACACCTCTAGGTTAGGAATTGGATACAAGAATATCGTTCCTTTTTATAACAAGCAGGTTAGAGATAATAAGAAGGTAAAGTTGAAAATGCTGCATTTCTTTATCAATACAGGCATTAGAGATAATGCGTATTATTGGAACGAGTTATCAAAATGTCTTAAGGTCTATACAAGTTTAAAAAAGATATGTCCCTCATTAGATAGTTTAAATATAGGAGGTGGTTTTCCAATAAAAAATTCGTTGGCTTTTGATTTTGATTATGAGTACATGGTTGATGAAATAGTCAATCAAATAAAACTGGCTTGTGATGAGGAGGAAGTAAAAGTGCCCAATATTTTTACGGAATTTGGAAGTTTTACTGTAGGCGAAAGTGGTGGTGCTATTTATGAGGTTTTATATCAGAAACAACAGAATGATAGAGAGAAATGGAATATGATTAACTCTTCTTTTATAACAACATTGCCTGACACATGGGCCATCAATAAACGATTTATTATGTTGCCAATAAACAGATGGAATGATAGTTATGAGCGTGTGTTGTTAGGTGGGCTAACTTGTGACAGTGATGATTATTATAATAGTGAGCAACATATGAATGCCATATATTTGCCAAAATATAATAGAGAAAAACCTTTGTATATAGGATTTTTTAATACAGGTGCTTATCAAGAAACAATTGGTGGATTTGGCGGTTTGCAACATTGCTTGATTCCATCACCAAAACATATTTTAATAGACAAAGACGAAGCGGGTAATCTTACCCAGGAATTATTTAGTGAACAACAAAAAAGTGAAGACTTACTTAAAATATTAGGTTATAATGAATAATAAAACGTATGCTGGAATTCCGGAGGAATTTTCAAAACAAGAACAATCAAAAATTGTACTGATTCCGGTTTCATATGATGGAACAAATTCTTTAAAAGGTCCAAAGAATGGTCCTGAAGCTTTTTTAAATGCGTCAGAAAAGCTTAATCTTTATGATATTGAAACAGATACTGAAGTATATCAGCAAGGGATATATTTAGCCGAGGCTATAACAGAGAATGTGTCCGCCGAAGCAATGGTAAATGCAGTACATCAATCCACAAAAAAATATATAAAGAAGAACAAGTTTGTGACTCTCATTGGAGGTGATCATACAGTGTCTATTGGAGCTATAAGGGCTTTTAATGAGTGTTTTGATAGTTTGTCAGTACTGCACATAGATGCTCATGCAAACTTGCTTAAATCCTTTCAAGGATCGGCATTACATAAAAATTGTGCCTTATATGAAGCAAGTCAAACAACTAATTTAATTCAAGTTGGAATTCGCTCTATGAATGCCAAGGAGAAAACAGTGGTTGACAATGAAAAAGTGTACTATGCACATGAAATGGCTGTTGAGGATTCATGGATGGATTCAGCTATAGATCAAATGACTGGAAACGTTTTTATTTCTCTTGATTTAGCTGCAATAGACATTTCAATAATGACCTCTGTTTCAAATCCAGAACCAGGAGGTCTATTTTGGTATGAAACGTTGGAGTTTGTAAATAAGCTTATACAAGAAAAAAACGTAGTTGGGATAGCACTTGTTGGATTAAGTCCAAATGAATATAATGCCTCTTCAGACTTTTTGGCAGCAAGGTTATATTACAAATTGTTAAGTTATAAATTTGCAGAAGAAAATATTGGCGATGACTATGATAATTCATATGAAGGCTTAAATCAAAAAAATAATCCTTCTAAATTTGAAGATGATGACGAATACTAAAGGAGCAATTTCTAATTTTATTGAAAAGTATTATTTACACTTTAATGCAGCCGCTTTAGTTGATGCCGCTAAGGCTTATGAAGCACAATTAAATCAAGGTTCTAAAATGTTAGTGTCATTGGCAGGGGCAATGAGTACGGCAGAATTGGGTAAGATTTTTGCTGAAATGATACGTAAAGATAAAGTGCAAATCATTTCATGTACCGGAGCTAATCTTGAGGAAGATATTATGAATTTGGTAGCGCATTCACATTATAAGCGTGTTCCAAATTATCGTGATTTAACCCCACAGGAAGAATGGGATTTGCTAGAGCAAGGTTTAAATAGAGTAACGGATACCTGTATACCGGAACATGAAGCTTTCAGACGTTTGCAACAACATATTTATAAAATATGGAAGGATGCAGATGATAAAGGAGAACGCTATTTACCGCATGAATTTATGTATAAAATGCTCTTGTCAGGAGTTCTTGAGGAATACTATGAAATAGATTTAAAAGACTCATGGATGTATGCAGCAGCAGAGAAAAATTTACCTATCATTGTTCCTGGATGGGAAGATAGCACCATGGGAAATATTTTTGCTAGTTATGTGCTTAAAGGAGAACTTAAAGCCAGTACAATGAAGTCAGGTATTGAATACATGACTTTTCTTGCAGATTGGTATACTGACAATTCAAAAAATGGTATTGGTTTCTTCCAAATTGGTGGCGGTATCGCTGGAGATTTTCCAATCTGCGTAGTGCCTATGTTATATCAGGATATGGAACGTACAGACACACCATTTTGGAGTTATTTTTGTCAAATAAGTGATTCAACTACCAGTTATGGGTCTTATTCTGGAGCTGTTCCAAATGAAAAGATAACCTGGGGTAAATTAGATATTAACACACCAAAATTTATTATAGAAAGTGATGCAACAATAGTTGCGCCACTTATATTTGCCTACCTATTAGATATGTAATTATGAACAAAAAAGATAACCGAAAAAGAGTCATTGTTGACTTTAAAAAATTAACCCCAGAGATTTTAGGACTTTTAGTTGAAAAATATCCTGAAGGATATGATGAAGAAGATATTATCACTTTTAGAAATGCTAAAAACGAATTGGTTGAGGCAGTAGAAGTAAATACTGAAGACACAAAATATCTCATTAAGGTGAGCACCAAATTGGTGAAAACCATGGAAAATTATGATGAAGATGATTACGAAGATTTTGACAGTGATGATCCTGATGCTATTCAAGATCCTGAGATTGAAATAGAGGAGGATTCTGAAGAAATGGATATAGATTAATTGATGTATTGAAATGGTTGAGGCTGTTTTTATGTCATTCAAAGACGGGTATTACAAGTTTTTGTTTGAAAGTGGTGAAGAAATGGTTTTTGAAGAAGTACACCCAAGAGTATTAAAGCAATTTGATTTAAAAAACGATAAAAGTTTGATTGGTAAATCATTCGGAGTCTCTTTTATTGAAATTATTGAAGATTCTGACGATGATTTTGTAATTTACAGAATAGAAAGTTTGAAAACACTTTAATTCCCATTTATATGAATACACCATTTCACATGTCCTTACCTTGTTTAAGTGTAAAAGAAACGAAAAGCTTTTATATCAATAACATTGGTGCTACTTATGGTAGAAATACTCAAAATTGGATTGATATAAATTTATTTGGACATCAAATAACATTTATTAAAGCAAAAAAATTCAATTTTAATAACCCAAATTATATTTTTGAAGGTAAAATATTACCATCATTTCATTTTGGGGTGATTGTAGATTATGATGCTTGGAATAAAGTCTATGCAAAGCTTCAAGGCTATGATTTAGACTTGGTTACTGAATCCACGTATCTAAAAGATCAGTTAGGTGAACATGCATCCTTTTTTGTTAAAGACCCTAATGGCTATATGTTGGAGTTTAAAACGTTTAAGGAATCAAAAGATATATTTAAAGCTTAAATTATAATAGCTAAATACCACATGTAAAAATCTATAAGGTTTTACTAAAAGCACTTTCAGACTTGAGGTGGCAAATTTCTGAAAATAACATAACATTTCAATTAATTTTTTATATAGTATTTGACAGTATAATTTTTGTATTTAAAAATTATAAAATGTTGGTACTTGTAAATCAAATAAAACAAACTCATGAAAACAATTTATTTTTTAATAGCTACCTTTTTTATTGCCCCTCTTTTCTCATTCACAAACTTAAAAACAAATCAAATTATTCTATCTAATCAAGAATCTATCACTGTGGTCGCTACTTATGATGGACATGAAGATTATGGTTACAATTTCATTGCAAAGCATAATGATGATGAAGAATATACCTTAACCTTTCAAGAAGTTGACGAGACGGTTACCAAGGAATTTGATTTGAAATCGGATGCGTTAGTAGGCACAAAATTTAAAATTACGTATAAAACCGAAACGATAGTTACAAAAGATGCAGATGGTTACGAAGACGAAACTATTGTTAACACCATTACAAAACTTGAAAAAAGTTAAGACATTTATAATTCAGAATTTGAGGCTACCAATTTGGTAGCCTTTTTTATAAATATTTCCCAAATGAGAAAACCATAGACAATGGTATATTCCAAACCAATAACCCATAAATTTTCAGAGTTGTTTGTATTAGTATAAGCCAAGTAGCTGAATATAGCTGCAAAACTCCATACTATTGGAAACTTGTATTTAGTATATATGGATAATATTAATAGTGTTGTTATATACCAAGGATGAACAGTGGTACTCATAAAAAAGTAAAAAGAAAGAACTATGAGCATACTAGTAATTAATTCTTTAAAAACCTTATTATTTCTAAAAAATGACACATAAAGGACAAATAGAATAATTATGACTGGAATCAATTTTCCAATAAAAGCTATTTCATTATAGCCAGTAAAGAAGTATCCTATGGATCTTGCTAGATAATAAAAGCTTGCATTGAATTCAAAATCTTGAAACCATAATGCAACTGTATGTGCATAATTGATTAGAAAGTCTAAATTGTAAAAAGGGATAAATAAAACGATACTTATTAAAGCTACAATACTATAAAAAATACCAAGGTTTTGTAATCCTAAAAAATGAAATCTCCAATTTTTAATGGAAATCTTTTTTTTCAAAAAACATGTAATAAAGAGAGGTAAAAATATTAAAGGAATAAGCTTAATTGAAATAGAACAGGCTAATGTGAATGCAGCATACCGCCATTTACCAGTTTTAAACAAATATAAACTCCATATTAAAAAGAAAATCATTACACTTTCAAAATGTAAATTGCCCGTAAGTTCAATGATAACAAAGGGGTTGAGTATAAACCAAAATATAGTATTGACTGGTATATTTAATTTTGCAAGTAATTTTTTTCCAAAATAAAGAGTTCCAAAATCTGCTGCAATAATTATTAATCTTAAAACTATAGCTGAACCCAAAATACTTTTTCCAGCAAATAAACCAGCAATCACAAAGCAAAGTTGGTTAAGAGGAGGATAATTAGTGAAATGGCTACCATTTAAAATACCCATGCCGTTATATAATTCTTGTGCCTGGTAAATAGGAGATATGCCTTTTGTAATAAAGGATTCTGGGGTATATAAATACGGATTAAATCCTTCAAGAATCATTCTGCCATCCCAAATGAATCTATAAAAGTCTTGAGATAAATTGGGTATAGAAAACAAAAAGAGGAATCTAAAACTAAATGCTAATACTGCTAAAAACTTGAAATTTAGAGTATTTATTTTTATAAGTTTATAAAATAAAATAAACAAGGCCACATAAAGAGAAACTAATTTTATAGAGTCATTTCGGTTTAAATCATAGGCGAAACTCACATAAAATACAATAGTTAATAAAACAAATATGAGTGAAGGTTTATATCGTTTTAAAAACAAAAGTTCAAGAAGTTTATTTAATAAAAGTTAGTGTTAATCTACCCATTCAGCAATAAACAGATTTGTATCTCTTCCACCACCATTGTTTCTATTGGATGAAAATGCTAAATATTTACCATCATTTGAAAAAACAGGAAAAGCATCAAAGGTTTCACTATGAGTAACACGTTCTAAATTATTTCCATCAAGATCAATCATATATAGATTAAATGGAAACCCTTTTTCTGCCTCAAAATTTGAGGAAAATAATATTTTTTTGCCTGATGGATGGAAGAACGGACTCCAGTTGGCATTACCTAAATTCGTTAATTGACGGATGTCGCTTCCATCGGCATTGCATATATATAACTCCATTTCTGTTGGCTCTACTAAACCATTAGCTAAAAGCTCTTTATAAGCTTTAATGGCATCTTCGGTTTTAGGTCTCGATGAACGGAAAATTAATTTGGTTCCGTCCGGAGAAAAGAAAGCACCACCATCATATCCTAATTCATTAGTAATTTGTTTTACATTACTTCCGTCAATATTCATAGTGTAAAGTTCTAAATCCCCGCTTCTGGTTGATGTAAAAACTATTTTATCACCTTTTGGAGAAACAGTAGCTTCAGCGTCATAGCCAGGTTCATTTGTTAGTTGTCCTGTAATGTTACCATCAAGATCAGCCACAAAAATGTCAAAGGAGTCATAAACCGGCCAAACATATTTTCCGTTTTTTCTTAATGGAACTTCGGGGCAATTTTCATCTACTAAATGTGTTGAAGCATAAATAAAATGTTTGTTGTCAGGAAGAAAATAGGCGCAAGTTGTTCTTCCTTTTCCTGTACTAATCATTTTAGGTTTAGAATCTTTAAAAGCATCTCCATTATTCATTAAAAACATCTGGTCGCAATTAAGACCCCATTCTTTATTGTTTGATTGAAAAACCAATTGCTCATCATTAAAACTCCAATAAGTTTCAGCATTATCACCACCAAAGGTGATTTGTTTGATAGACTTAAAGTGTTTTTCTTCAGAAAAAATTAAAGAATCCTTTTTAACTTCAATATTTGAAGCATTTGATGTTTCTTTAATTGTTTGGGTATTCTTATCATTTTTACAAGAAAGTAAACATAATAAACCTGATATAATTATGATGAATTTCATTTTTAAACTATTTTTATATAAAAATAAACATTCTTGTTTATTGCGTTTATAGTTATTCAATTTTTTTATCATTTATATTAAATATAAATCTTATGAAATCAATGTATTTTCTTTTTTTAATAACACTATTTATTTCCTGCAAAAAAGTTCAACCTGTTGATGTGTCAATGAAGGAAGACGTAATGGTATTAGCATCTGATAGTCTTCAAGGAAGGCAGACAGGGACTTCTTTTGAAGTAATGGCTGCTGATTATATTGCGAATAGATTTAAAAATTTGGGATTAGAACCAAAAGGAACCAATGGGTATTTTCAAGAATTTTCATTTAAGGATAAAAGTGACCCACATGGAAATGTAGATTATGTGAGTAAATCTGAAGACAGCACCATAACAGGTACTAATGTAATTGGTTATTTAGATAATCATGCGGAAAATATAGTTGTTATTGGGGCGCATTATGATCATTTAGGAATGGGAATAGAAGGCACATTATATAGAGGAGAAAATCCTGAAATTCATAATGGAGCCGATGATAACGCTAGTGGAGTGGCAGCGATGTTACATTTAATTAAGAATCTGAAAGGTTTAAATACTAACAATAATTATTTGTTTATCGCATTTTCAGGAGAAGAAATGGGTTTGTTGGGATCTAATTATTATGTTAAGAATCCAACTATTGATTTAAAAAAGGTTGATTATATGCTTAATATGGATATGGTTGGTCGCTTAAATAATGAGAAAGCTATGGCTGTTCATGGTGTTGGAACATCGCCAATTTTTAAGCAAATCCTGTTTGCCAATAAAGGAGCATTACATATTGCAGAACATGAATCTGGTGTTGGACCTAGTGATCATACATCGTTTTATCTTATGGATATTCCTGTTCTTCATTTTTTTACAGGACAACATGAAGATTACCACAAACCTTCTGATGATGCTGATAAGTTGAATTATGAAGGGATGGAAACCATTACTCAATTTATTTTATCAATTATAACAGAATTAAATGACGATGGAAAAATAGCTTTTAGGAAAACTAAAAATGAAAGTCAAGAAGTGCCTGCATTTAAAGTTACCTTAGGTGTTGTACCTGATTATTTATTTGACGGAAAGGGCATGCGGATTGATGGTGTTAGCGAGGATAAACCGGCGCAAAAAGCTGGCATGCAAAAAGGAGATATTGTTATTAAAATGGGTGATAACGATATTGAAGATATGATGAGTTATATGAAATCTCTTGGCAAATTCGAAAAAGGCAGTAATACCAAAGTAACGATTGATAGAAACGGAGAAATTATTGTTTTAGATGTGACTTTCTAACAAGAAAGTTCAATAATAAATTATGCTTTCGAAGTTATAGAATTTAAAAACACATAACCAAAACCAATGAATAGCATGAGGTGAAATGGAAACAAACCAAAGTCACCACCTTGGTTGCCTACAATAAAGGCGCTATACATACCAAAGCCAAAATAAAGCATTAAAAGACCTTCAAAAATAACATGTACAGAGATACCTTTTTTAATGTACTTGTTGCCTTTCCAGCTTTCTTTTAAAGTGCTAATATTGAATTTTGGTGTTCTAATAAATTCACTTTTTTTACCGAAATGACCTTCAAGAACTGCAATGGAATTATGTAATGAAAAGCCCATGGCAATGGAGAAAAAAGTAAAAAACATCCCAATATATTTAATGAAGTTTTTAATGCCACTGCCATAAATGTTTTTGTACATAATCCAGTAACAGATAAAAAATATAATGGTACTAATTACAAAGAAACTCATGACATAAAAGTATGGTTTCAAATTGGCATATTCATTTTTAATATAAAGCATAGGAATGCTTAAAACGGCTACAATAAGAACGTTTAAAAACATGGTGCTATTAAGCAGATGCAAAATTCCGTGAATTTTAGTTTTAGTTGAAATATTGTGACTTTTTAAAACGCGCCATAACATTTTCTTGAAATTTTCAGCTCCACCTTTATTCCATCTAAATTGTTGTGATCTAGCTGCACTAATAATTATAGGAAGTTCCGCAGGTGTTTCAACATCCTCCAGATATTTAAACTTCCATTTTTTAAGTTGTGCTCTATAGCTTAAATCAAGATCTTCTGTAAGAGTGTCTCCTTCCCAGTTTCCGGCATCAATAATGCAAGATTTTCTCCACACCCCAGCGGTTCCATTAAAATTAATAAAATGACCTTTACTATTCCGTCCAACCTGTTCTAATGTAAAGTGAGCATCCAAAGCGAACGCCTGAATCTTAGTAAGTATGGAGTAATTTCTGTTAATGTGTCCCCATCGTGTTTGTACCACACCTATTTTTTCATCTTTAAAATATGGAATGGTACGTTTTAACCAATCTTTTTGTGGAAGGAAGTCAGAATCAAATATGGCAATAAATTCTCCTTTAGCAATTTTTAAACCTTCCTTAAGTGCTCCCGCTTTAAAACCGCTTCGGTCAACTCTCGTTATTTGCTTAATATCTAGACCGGTTTTTTTAATTTTTTCAATATGATCAAATGTTGTTTTTACTGTTTCATCAGTTGAATCATCTAATACTTGAATTTCTAATTTATCTTTAGGATAGTCTATTAGGGCAATGTTGTCCAATAAACGATCCATCACATACATTTCATTATAAACGGGCAATTGAATGGTCACAAAAGGGATTTCTTCCGGATTTGAAAAATCAAACTCCTCAGAGGCATCAACTTTCTTTTTAGAGGCTAAATAATTAAATAACAAGTTAAGCTGTGCCAAAGCATACATGAAAATGAGTAATAATGAGATGGTGTAAACAACTATAATTAATAAGGAGATAGTATAACCACCAACAATACTTAAAGGAACAAAAATCATTTTTTAATACTGTATTTAAAAATCCAACCTAAAATTGCGAGGCCTGCAAAGATACTACCTTTTATCGTACCTGACACTTTTGAGACCCCAATTCTTTGTCTATATTTAACAGGTATCTCAACATATGTCAATTTTTGTTTTAATGCTTTCAGTTGCATTTCAACAGTCCAACCATATGTTTTATCTTGCATATGCAAAGCTAGTAACTTTTCATATTTTATAGCTCTAAAAGGGCCTAAATCTGTAAAATGAGCCCCGTAAATTAATTTCATTAATAAAGTAGCAAGCCAATTGCCAAAAACCTGCTGTGGTGTCATAGAGTGTTCTGTTCTTAATTTTTTGTTTCTGGCCCCAATAACCAAATCAATATTGTCATTTATAATTGGATCAATAAGCTTTAAAAGTTCTTCTGGGTAATCACTGTAATCACCATCTAAAAACACAATTATATCTGGTTTTGTTTCTTGCATGGAAATGTAATCCATTCCTTTTAAACAGGCATAACCATAACCTTTATTGAATTCAGTTAATACAGTAGCACCAGCATTTGTTGCATTTTTAGCAGTGTTGTCGTTTGAATTATTGTTGACAACAATAACTTCATCAACAATTTTGGGTATATCATTAATAACTTGCGCTATAGAATTTTCCTCATTAAAAGCAGGAATGATAACTTTTATGTTGGGCATTAAGCAATTACTTTCATGCTGTAAAAATACAATAATTTATGATTTTTTTAACGTTTTAATATATCCATTAGATTGACATCATTTCCTAATAATATGTCATTAGGATTGATACGGCCATTAACGTTTCCATTTTCTAATTTTAAAACGCCTCTTGGGCAAACAGCGCTACAAATTCCGCAACCCACACAACTTGAGCGCACAATGTTTTCACCTTTTTGGGCATAGGATCTGACATCTATTCCCATTTCACAATAGTTAGAACAGTTTCCACACGAAATACATTGGCCTCCATTGGTGGTGATTCTGAATTTTGAGAATAGACGTTGTTGAAAACCTAAAATTGCCGCCATTGGGCAACCAAAACGACACCAAACTCTACTTCCAAAAATAGGATAGAAGCCAGTTCCAATAACTCCTGAAAAAATGGAGCCAATAATAAAGCCATAAGCAGTTCTTAAAGTTTCAGCCTTAAATAAGAATAGTTTTGAGTGAGGATCAAGAAAATGAATACTCATAAGAGATATTATAATTACAAAATAACCTATGGCTCCATAACGTGCATCTTTCCCAAGTTCTTGTCTTTTGAATATCATAGATAAAACAAAAACTAGAGATAATAAACCTCCAACTAAACCTAAAAACACTTCTTTTGACAGCCAATATTTAGAAGTGTCTTTTCCTAAATAAGAATAAATTACTGCAGTAGTCATGAGGATAACAAATACTAAAACACTGTGAATTACCCAGCGTTCAATTTTCCAGGCTACTTGCCGTTTGTCACTTAATTGTCTAAATGGGTCACCTACGGTTTCGGCTAAGGCACCACAACCACAGACCCAAGAACAATACCAACGTTTTCCGTATTTATAAGTTAAAATTGGTGTTATGATGAAAATAGAAATTACACCAAAAACAAGTAATGCTAGGCCAATATTACCTGCATTAATAAATTCGTCAATTCTGTATTTCTCAAAGTTGTAGTAGTTTAAAGGCCAAATACTTTTTAAGTCATAATAGGGTAGACTAAAGGATTCTGAATTTAATCTGGACATTAATTCTGGAATTAAAAAGGCAAATGCCAATTGAAAAAACATAACGGAACTTGTTCTTAATTGTTGGTATCTATTATGACGATATTTCAATATAAATTTATATCCAAACACTAAAATGCCTAATGTATAAAGTGTGCCGTAAACAAACCATTGGCTCGCATCATGTCCATTTAATAAACTACTTAACGGGTCAAAAAGAGCAATCAATCCAGTATTAGGATTACCTTTTTCTCCTAATCCTAACAAATAGGGGTAAAAGTAAAGCACAATATAAAAGAGTGTTAAGGTAACTCCTGTAACCCAACCTAAAAAACCTTTTGATGAGATAGATTTAAACCAGACCCCATCATTTTTTATGCCTTTTGATTTTTTTAAATAAATTTGATTTGAAAATAAAATGGTGCCAAAAGTAATGCATCCCAAAGCAAGCCCTAAAAACAAACTTTTATGAGGAAAGTCAATATTAAAAAGAGATAAAATCAATATAAAAAGCCCAGTGAACCCAATAAAAATTGAAATTTTTTGCTTTAAGGTTAAATCTTGAGCATCAGGTTTGGCTAAAGACATACTCTCTTGAAATTTATAGCTCATCTTATGCTTTTTGAAGTTGATTTTTATAGGTTATTAAAATGTCATTTTCATAACAATTATACAATTCTGGATCAAAATTGGCTTCACTTAAATGGTTAATAACATAATCAATATCTCTTTTTTCATTGAGCCATGTATTAAAAGTCTCATGACGCATTCTTATTCCAAAAGTATTAATTCCTAAAAATTCACTTGTGATAGTGTTGTATTCAATGGTTATACATTTATTGTCATCGATATGTTTCCAATGAAAATGTCTATGGTTTTCTTTTGGTTTTGAAAAAACCCAACCATAAGTTTGATATTCAATATCAAAAAATTTAGCGGAGTTAAACCAGTGTCCGGGATTATATGACATTTTTTTACCGCAAATAGTCTGTGCAATCACTTCTCCCATCATACGGCCTGTGTACCAAACGGCTTCAATAGGTCTTCTGTTTCCAATGGGTTCATGTTGTTCTGCACAATCACCAATGGCATATATATTTGGAATGTTTGTTTCAAGATGTCGATTAACTAAAACGCCTCTATTAACTTCTATTTCTGTGGATTTTAAAAACTCAATATTCGGAGACACACCTGCCGTTAAACCAACTAAATCACAAGCTATTTCTTCGCCCGTTTCCTCTATTATAATCGATTTTACATGCCCGTTTTCATCGGAATTAATCTGCTTTAAATTAGAGGATAAACGCAAATCAATATGATGGCCTTTAATGTGCCTGTTAATCATTTGGCTTTCTCTTTCGGGTAAAACACCATTCCAAAAACTAGATTCTCTTACCAAAAAAGTAACAGGAATATTTCTGGAATGAAGCATTTCAGCTAATTCAATACCAATCAAGCCTCCGCCAACAATAACCGCGCGCTTGCAGACTTTGTTGTTAGGAGCAAGTTGTTCAAGACTTTCTAAATCTTGTTTATGATACATCCCGAATACCCCTTTTAAATCTTGTCCGGGCCAGCCAAATTTATTGGGTTTACTCCCTGTGGCGATGATCAGTTTGTCAAATTTTAAGGAATTACCTGATTCAAAAAAAAGTGTTTTGCTATTAGTGTCAATAGTTTTTACAAATCCTTTAATCAATTCAATATTATTTTTTTTCCAAAACCAATCTTCATAAGGTTGTGTGTGTTCAAACTTCATGTGTCCCATATAAACGTACATAAGTGCTGTTCTTGAAAAAAAATATTCACTTTCTGCAGAAATAATGGTAATGCGTTTACTAGAAAGTTTTCGAATATGTCGGGCTGCTGTGACACCTGAAATTCCATTTCCAATAATAACAACGTGTTCCATAAAAAGATTTAATTAGTTGTTCGGTCTTAAGAATTGTTAAAACTTAAATCACTTTTCATTTGTTTGTTTAAATTTAGAGAAAAATTAATGCTTATGAAGCTAATTTATACATTTTGTTTATTGCTCTTGTTAAGTAGCTGTGCTATGACAAGTATCAATTCAGCAAAAATTAACGGTGTTAGTTATGTGGCTTCAAGAGATTCAATTAGCGAAGAAAATATTCATCCGATTCTTAAAATACATGCTAATTATGCGTCTGTAATGCCCTTTGGTTTTATTAAAAATTTATCACATCCGGAAATTGAATATAATTCAAATAGGCAGTGGTTTGGTGAAACTAAGAATGGAGTTAGACAATATATCTTAGCATTAAAAGAGGAAGGGGTACATATTATGATGAAACCTCAAATTTGGGTTTGGCGTGGAGAATTTACGGGCAATATTAATATGACAACCGAAGAAGACTGGAAATATTTAGAAGACTCTTATGCCAAGTTCATTATGGATTATGCCGAATTGGCTGAGGAAACTGATGTTGAAATATTTTGTATTGGTACAGAATTGGAAAACTTTATTGACAAGCGTCCGGATTATTGGGAAAAGTTAATTCTACAAGTGAAGAAAGTATATCATGGAAAACTAACTTATGCAGCTAATTGGAATGAATATAAAAGAACACCGTTTTGGAGTGAACTTGATTATATTGGTATAGACGGATATTTTCCAATTAGTGATTTAAAAACCCCCTCGATTGAAGATTGCAAAACGGGATTGCTGCCTTGGAAAACTGAAATGAAAGTGTTTTATAATAAGATAAAAAAGCCGGTTTTATTCACAGAATTTGGTTACCGAAGTGTTGATTTTGGTGCAAAAGAACCATGGCGTTCTGATGGGTACTTAGATCAAGTAAATTTAGAAGCTCAGACCAATGCAACAAAAGCATTTTTTGATGCTTTTTGGAATGAAAATTGGGTTGCTGGAGGTTTTATATGGAAGTGGTTTCACAATCATGATAAATCTGGAGGAAATGAAGATAACCAGTTTACACCTCAAAATAAACCGGTTGAAGCTGTAATAAAAATAAAGTTTTCAGAAACCTCTATTTAGATTTTTCGCCAACCCATACAGATAGAAAATTTCTACCCACAGAATGGGTAGTTCCATATAACTTGTCATCTTCAATATAAAAGGTAGTATTATAAACTCCAGAATTGTCATTTGTAACAAAGGATACATGTATTTTACCTGTTTGAGTATTTATTGACGATGATTGTATAGAAGAATATTCGCTATAAAAAAAGCCATTAATAACATGATTCTCAACAGATTCAATGTGCATTATGGCACTAACATTATCCGTTTTATTTTCAGGTGTTAAATCAAGAGACCAATCACCAATTATAGAATTTAATTGGTCATTTGATTCACTTTGAGAAAATGAAAATGGAATTGATATTATAAAAAACAAAAAGATGATAATTGTATTATTATTCATTTTTATAAGGTTGTATGAATTAGTATTAAATATAAAAAAATTAAAATTTAATATGCTTTAAGTAATAATTATAAAGACTTTGAGCCGAAGCTCCAAATAAATGTTTTAAATGAATAATAAAAAAATGATATTGTAATTTCCAAACGCCATGTTTTTTATATAATCTAGCAGAAGTAATAATGTTTTTTTGAATGACCTTAAATTGTTTTAATTGGCATAATTTTTTAATGAGGATATTGTCTTCATAAATTATATAGTCTTCATTATAACCGCCCATCTCATTAAATAATTTTTTGGTAATGAAAAGACTTTGGTCTCCTCCGCGACAAACTGGCCAGGAAAACTGTGTAAACCAACCCATTAGTTTTAACCACCAATGGTTACAATCAAACTGCATTTTAAAACAACCGGAAAACTTACCATTTTCTACTTCTTCAATTATCAGTTGATCAAAATATTTTGGTGGAAAAGAGTCTGCATGCAAAAAATATAAAATAGATCCTGAAGCATTTTTCGCTCCGATATTCATTTGTTTGGCTCTCCCTTTTTCTGAATTTATTAATACAATATCTTTAAATTGAGATACCACTTCAATGGATTTATCACTACTATCACCATCAACCACAATTATTTCTGCAATATTTTCTCTCGAACTAGATTCAATGAGGTATTTGAGCAGTTGAGCTATGGTATTTGCTTCATTAAGAATAGGTATAATGATTGAAATCTTAGTCATTTAAATCCCAATTATAGTCTTTAAATTTGATTTTAGCATTATTTAAAATTTGAAGGTCTGAGTACAAATTCAAAAAGTCAATCAGCGAGCCACTTTTTGTAAAATCAGAATCAAACCATTTAAATATTTTTGATAATTCTAAGTAATCTTTTGAAACAGAATTTCTGTTGGCATCGCGTAAAAAATCTTTGGCAGCTTGGGTAAGTTGTTTTTCTAAGTTTTCTGCTGTATAAGCTTTATTCATTAATTTTGGACAACTAACAGATGCACAAACAATCGCAAAATGAATTCTGGGTTCATCCATTTTTCTTAAAATATGGTGTTCAATCTCATCTAAATTGTAGTTGATGTCAACTGTTTTCCACAAACGTTGTTGCCAAGGATTTTTAATGTCTCTAATAGTGCTTACTGGATAATTACGTAAAATTAAATCAATGGTTAATGCGTTATAGGCGTTAATCCAAAAGGCCAATTTTTCTGCTTTTGGAAGAGATTCAAACACTTTATTTTTACGCATCAAACTTAAAACATAAATATAATCGAGTAATTTTTTATGTTCTGTTTTAAACGATTTGTAATTTACATTTCCATTGTTAGATACATGTTTTATTAATAATTCATCCCATAGTTCATGGGTTTTTAATGTTCTTTTTGTTAGAATTTGGTTGAAACCATCAATACCCAAAATTGTATCTTTAACAGAAATCACTGAATTTTTATTGGGTATTGTATCAAAATTTTGTCCCCAAGCTGTCATACAAAAAAGTAAAAAAAACAAAATATAACGTAATGGTTTCATTGGGTTTTATTTTTAACAACATCCGCCGCCATCATAATGATAAGTAGATTCACTTATAAAAATATCATTTCGTTTTAAACTTGCTAGAGCTCCAGCTGTTTTATCACAAATTGCTAAGGGCTGATTTTTTATTAAAACATGACCTTTTTTATCATCAAAGTAATCATTGTCACCATAATAAATAGCGGCTTTACCTGTAAAGATGCATGGGCCATCATGAGGCATTGGGTCTTTAATAGCAGCCACTTCAATAGATTCAATGTAAATTAATTCTTTGGTTGGATAGTGTTTTGGGTCTAATATCCTGTAAGGCTTTCTCGCTCTAATTTCTATAGTGCCAAAACCAGCATCAGTTAACATTTTTACATAATCTGCAATAGGTAAACTTCCACTTAAGCATAAAGCACGTAATCTTTCGTCATTACGCAATTCATCATTCATGGGTTGTTCACAGGTTGGGTCGCTCATCACTAAACGGCCGTGAGGTTTTAAAACACGATACATTTCGGCAATAGCTTTTTTTAAATCGTCTGCTTTAAAAATATTAAACAAACAATTTTGTGCTGCCACATCCATGCTATTATCTTCAACGGGTAAATTCATAGCATCTCCTTTTTTCAACTCTACAAACTCACTTTTAAACCAGTCATTTTGTGTTTCGGCTTCCATAAAATTTTTACGAGAAGCTTCTAGCATTTCATCAACTACATCAATACCAACGACGCCTCCTTTTTGTCGGTTGAAATACGCAAATTGCAATAATTCCATACCGCCACCAACACCAACATAAAGCATTTTGGGGTTATTGGTTAAATCCCGCACATGTACCGTACTGCCACATCCATAATTCATTTCCTGCATGATTTTAGGAATTTTTAAACCAGGTAATTCCCATATTGGATTAGTAGTACAACATAAGCCAACATCAGGAGTTAGGGCTGCTTCTTTATATACGTTATATGTGGTTTCTAAATAACTCATAATTATAAGGTCTTAATCAATTCTTTAAATAAGGTAATCATGTTTGGTTCTGCTTTTCCGGCCATTGCTAAAATTTCATTGATATTAATGGGTTTTAAATGATTTGGATCACATTCATCCGTTAAGACTGACACTGCTGCTGCTTTTATTTTTAAATGATTGGCTACAATAATTTCAGGAACCGTACTCATACCTACTGCATCTGCACCAATTGTTTTCAGCATTTTGTATTCGGCGCGTGTTTCAAGTTGTGGTCCAATAACACTGGCATAGACACCTTTATGCAGGGTAATGTTTCGGTCTTTGGCAATCTGTTCAAATTTTGAATTAATTTCCAAATCATAAGGAGCACTCATATCGGTAAATCGTTCACCCAAATACTCAACACCTTTAAAGGCTAATGGCGAATTACCTTGAAGATTGATATGATCATCAATAAGCATTAATTCTCCTTTTTTGAAATTAAGATTAATGGCACCAGCCGCATTGGATACTAAGAGGGTATGAATTCCAAGTTTCTCCATAATGCGAACTGGATAGGTCACGTCCTGTAAAGAATAGCCTTCATAAAAATGAAAACGACCCTGCATGACCACAACTTTTTTACCTTCTAGGTTTCCATAAATAAGTTTTCCTTTATGAAATTCAACTGTTGCTGTTGGAAAATAAGGAATGTGATTATAGCTTACCTCATGAATAATCTCAATTTCTTCAATAAGCTGGCCTAGTCCTGTACCTAATATAATACCAATTTCAGGTTTGTCAAATCCTTTTGATATCAAATAATCTGTGGTTTCTGTAATATATTTAATCATTGGTGTTGTAAAATTTTCTAAGTTGTTGATAAGGTTTGATATCTTCAAAGGTATCAATATCGTTTAACTCTTCCATTAAGGCATAGTTAGTATTTTGAATATCTTTAAGAGTATCTTTAAATACATTAGAAGTTCCCCAGGCTTTATTTTTGAAAACGTTTAATTGGAGTTCTTTCATTCCTAAAAGATAATAACCGCCATCTTTTGCCGGACCAATAGTTATATCATTTGTTTCCAATAATTGAAAAGCTTCATTTACATGTTTTTCGTTTAGATCCAATAAATCACTTCCAATAATAATAACCTTTTCATAATTCAATTGAAATAATTCTGTAAAGGCATTTTCCATACGTGCACCTAAATCAGGACCATATTGTAATTTTTTTCTAAAAAATTCGGTGTTCCAAAGGTCATCTTTTGTGATGCCATCAGAATAAAACACAAATTTGTCTGCCTTAATATTTATACATATATCTGCTGTATGCATTAATAGATATTTATAAATTGCTAAAGCGGCTTCATCACCAATAGTCTTTGCTAACCGGGTTTTACATTTTCCCAATTCTGGGTTTCTGGTAAAAATAATGAGCGCATTTTTTGATGAAGGAAAATAAAAATTAGTAGCTTCTTCATTATCAGATTCTGAACCCTTTGTGCTGAATAATCCCATTTTAAAACACTTTTTTACCTTTTTTTAACCAGAAACTCCATTCTTTTGAATAGGCGTGTACATTTTCTGTTTCTATGTTTTCAAAATTATAAACTTTGAAATTGTTGTTTTTCCATTCGAATATGCCGCCATAAAGATTGAAAACATTTGCGTATCCTGCCTTTTTTAATTTTGAAGCTATGGTTTCTGAGCGAATTCCTATAGAACAATACACCACTATTTCGGAATTTTTATTTGGAATTTTTGTAAGTACAGAATCTAACTCAAAAGTATGGTATCCTACAAAAATGGCATTTTTTATATGACTGGTATTATATTCACCTTTTTCTCTGGCATCTAATACATAAACCTTAGTTTTTGGCATTGCCAGTTCTTGAACAGACATGTACGGTATGCTTTTGGTGTTATAATGCCTCAAGACATCAGAAAGTGATTCTTGAGCATTACTATAGAATGTTATAAAACAAAGGGCGATTGAGACAAAAAATTTCATCATTAAGTGACGCTTCCTTGACAACTACTTCCTGCTCCTGCTGTACAACCATAACAGTGTTGAGAAATAACAATATCTCTATTATAAAGCAACTCTTCATTATAATCTGAAATGTGTTTTGCATTGCTGTTTACAGGCAACTCAAGCATTTGATTAAAATCACAGTCATATAAAAATCCATTCCAACTCACAGAAAGCGTATTGGTACACATTACATTTTTAACGGCGGCTGGATTATAGGCTTCTACCAATGCATACATATAGTCTTCGTAATTATCTGAAGCTATTAAATAGTCCAAAAACCTGCTAATAGGTAAATTAGTTATGGCGAATAAATTATGAAATTGAATGTTAAAATCTTCTAACAAAGACTTTTTAAAATCTTTTTCTAAAGAAGTTTGATTTCCAGGTAAGAAAGCTCCTGATGGATTGTAAACCAAATCTAATCGAAGATTGCTGCCAGGGATACCATAACCTATGGCATTTAATTCTTTGAGTGCTTCTATAGATTGGTCAAAAACACCCGTTCCTCGTTGCTTGTCCGTTTTGCCCTTAGTCCAATGAGGCATTGAAGAAACTACATGAACATTGTGAGATTTAAAAAATTCTGGTAAGTCGGCAAATTTTTTGTTGGATTTTATAATAGTTAAGTTTGAACGAACTATAAAATCTTTAATTCCTACTTTACTGGCTTCATCAACAAACCATCTGAAATTTGGATTCATTTCTGGAGCGCCTCCGGTTAAATCTAAGGTGTGTGCTCCGGTCTTTTTTATAACATCCAAACATTGTAACATGGTTTCTTTCGTCATGATTTCTTTTCTGTCTGGACCAGCATCCACATGGCAATGTTCACATACTTGATTGCACATGTAACCTAAGTTAATTTGAAGTATTTCTAATTTTTTTGCCTTTAAAGGAAATTGATTAGTTTCTGCTATCTTATGTGCAAATTTTGGTAAATCACCACTTCTAAAAATGCCGTTTGATAATATTTCAAGCTGTCTTTTACTATTTGCTAAATCGCTTTCGCGTTTGTGTAATGATTTTGTTACCAATTTAAAAAATGAGTTGAGATTTAATTAATAAGACGATTAAAATAATAAAACTTACATATCAAGTTTATTAACTTTATTCATCATTTGCACGCCATGTACTAAAGAGGCTCCACCTCTAATAGCGGCAGCAACATGAAGTGCTTCCATCATTTCTTCTTTAGTTATGCCGCGTTGTAATCCGTCTCCGGTATACGCGTCAATACAATAGGGACATTGTATGGTGTGGGCTACGGCTAAAGCAATTAATGATTTTTCTCTTTCCGATAAGGCGCCTTCTTCAAAAACTTTAGCATAGTAATCGAAGAATTTTTTACCTAATTCTTCATTCCATTCAGAAATTTTACCAAATTTTTTTAAATCTGCTGGATCGTAATATGTTTTTTGCATTTAGATTTAATTTTCTTTAAAGATATGAATCTAATCTCATTAGTTATAGGGTTTAAATGGGCTTAACACAATTTTAATTTATTATAAATTAATTTAAGACTTTCATTTTGGAGATTTCATTTTCTATATAGTCTAGATTTGAAAGGTCAACATTTACGTGGCCTAAAGCGCCTTCCATAGTACTATAAACGTCATAATGTAAACTTTTTATATTGTCGTTTAATTTAAATAATAAAGCGTTTGAGACTTGATAGGGATTTGAGGTTAGAAGCGCCAGGTTTTTATGATTGGTATTCAATGTATCTTGAACCCAGTTGCCGTATAATTGAAGTTCGTTTAATGACATTTTCACAGTCGTTAATCTCAAATCAATGATATAATTAAAACTGGGGTCATAATTTAAATCAACTATAATGGATTGTTTTAACTTTTTTATGTCATTAAAAGTCAAATCATTTTGATGAAATTGTATAATTAGTTTTAGTTTATTTAAAATTAAATATTTGTAAATTCCCGACATATTTGTTTATCAAAAATTAAAGTGTCTACAAAAATATTAATAACAAATGAAATTAAAATTAATAATAGTTGTATTATTTTTCTTTTTTACAGGGCTTTTTGCGCAAAATAATATGCTGTGTTTAACCTATAATATTAAGTTAGATTTTCCAAAAGACGGGGAAAATAGTTGGACAAATCGCAAGCCTTTTATGGTAAATCAATTGCAATTTTATGAACCAGATATTTTTGGAGTTCAGGAAGCAATGCCTAATCAAATGAAGGATTTGGATAGTCTATTAACCGATTATAATTTTGTTGGAGTTGGCAGGGATGATGGCAAGAATAAAGGCGAATATTCAGCCATATTTTACAAGGGTAATGAATTTAAGATTTTAAGCACGTCTACATTTTGGCTTTCTCAAACCCCTGAAAAGGTTTCAATGGGTTGGGACGCTGTATGCAATCGTGTTTGCACTTATGCCTTATTTGAAAATATTAACACTAAAAAACAATTTTATGTGTTTAACACACATTTTGATCATATTGGTGTAGAGGCTAGAATAAACAGTGCTGTTTTGATAATACAAAAAATCAACGAAATAAATACTCAAAATCATCCTGTAATTTTAATGGGAGATTTTAATATGCAGGAGAACCATGAAAGTATCCAATATATTTCAAAGTATTTAAAAGATTCAAAAACACTTTCAAAATCAGTACCCTTTGGTCCGTCAGGGACTTTTAACGGATTTAATTTTAATAAACCGGTAGAAGAAAGAATAGATTTCATATTTGTAAGTCCCGAAATTCAAGTTGAAAAATATGCTGTTTTAAGTGACTCCAAAGAGTGTAGATATCCATCAGATCACTTACCTGTACTAATAAATTTGAATTTATAGCATAAAAAAACCCGAACAATTTGTTCGGGTTTTTCTGGTGGTGCCTCCAGGAATCGAACCAGGGACACAAGGATTTTCAGTCCTTTGCTCTACCAACTGAGCTAAGGCACCAGCTGCATAAATGCGGTTGCAAATATATATTCATTTTTATTATTCGCCAAAAGAAAAATTATAAAAAATGGTTTTGTAAATTTAACGTTTTTAATATAAACATGAATTTAGTTATAGATATTGGCAATTCTTTAGTGAAACTCGCTGTTTTTGAGGACTCTAAAATAATACACAAAAAAGCAATCCAATTAGATTTTATTTTAAAGCATGTTGATTTGTTAAGAAAAGAATTTAAAACCATCAATAAAACGATAATTTCTTCTGTTGGAAAACTGAAAAATTCAGATATAACTTACCTAAAGAAAAATTTTGACTTAATAGAGCTAAGCCATAACACAAAATTGCCATTTAAGAATTGTTATGAAACGCCGCATACTTTAGGTATGGATAGAGTGGCTTTAGTAAGTGCTGCAGTTCAACAATATCCTAAAAGTAATGTGTTAATTATTGATGCAGGAACTTGTATAACTTATGATTTTATTTCGGATAAAAATGAGTATCTGGGTGGTGCCATATCACCTGGTATTAGAATGCGTTATCAATCATTAAATAATTTAACGGCAAAATTACCGTTGTTGGAAACTGAGGAACCTAAAAACATTATTGGTAATTCAACAAATAATTCAATTCATTCCGGTGTGGTATTTGGGGTTTTAAAGGAAATTGAAGGGGTTATCGATGCTTACAAGTTAAATTATAAAGATTTAACAGTTATTTTAACAGGTGGTGACACTAATTTCTTGTCTAAACAATTAAAAAGTAGCATATTTGCCAACTCTAATTTTCTTTTAGAGGGATTGAACTTTATATTACAATTTAATTCAAAAGAATGATTAAAAAACTTGTATTAGTTTTTGCAGCTATTATCACTATTCAAAGTTATGCTCAACAAGGAACAGCTTCGCCATATTCATTTTATGGTATTGGTAGTTTAAAATTTAAGGGTACGGTTGAGAATAGAAGTATGGGGAGATTGAGTATTTATAGTGATAGTATTCATATAAATTTAAGAAATCCGGCGTCATATGCTTCAGAAAATTTATCCTCTCCTCGTTTTAATGGAGAAAGTAGACCAGTGAAATATACGGTTGGTGGCGGCTTTTCAAACTTGAATTTAAAAAGTGAGACAAGTAGTGCTAAAGCCTCTTCTGCAACATTTAATTATTTGGCGCTGTCTATACCAGTTGGCAGGTTTGGTGTTGGGTTTAGTATACTGCCTCAAACAGCTGTAGGCTATAAATTAGAAAATTTAAATGATGAAGGGGATTTAATTAATCAATATAAAGGTGAAGGTGGACTTAATAAAGTAAATATCGGAATAGGATATTTGCTTGCTAAAGGATTAAGTTTTGGCATTGATGCCAATTATAATTTTGGAAATATTCAAAACAATATTGTTGAATATTCTTATGATGCTGATGGTTTAATTTTACAATATCAATCTAAAGAAGGTAATAGATCAGACTTGAGTGGTATCAATTTTAATTTAGGCTTATCCTATAAAACTAATATAAATGATAATCTGGAGTTAGTTTCGGGGTTAACCTATGCACCCGAAAGTAAGTTGACTTCAAATAATCAGAGAATAATTTCAACCATTACGATTAATCCATCTACAGGAACTGAATTTCCAATAAATTCATATGAAGAAAATTTAGACGCTTTAGGGTTAAAAAGTACAGATTTAACTTTGCCGTCAAAATTATCTTTTGGTGCAGGAATTGGCAAGCCAAGATCTTGGTTTGTTGGAGCAGAATATACTGCAGAAAACACTAGTAAGTTTTATAACCCGCTCTATAGCAGTTTAACAACAAAATATGAGGATGCCTATAACATTTCACTTGGTGGGTTTTTTATTCCTAGATATAATTCATTTACTAGCTATTATAAACGCGTTGTTTATAGGGCAGGTTTGCATTATGAAAATACAGGATTAAATATAAATGATGAGTCTATAAAAGAGTTTGGCATATCTTTTGGATTAGGTCTACCAGTAGGGGACTTATTTTCAAATGCTAATTTAGGTTTTGAAATTGGAAAAAGAGGAACAACAAAAAATAATTTAATACAAGAGAATTTTGTTAATTTTCAATTAAGCTTATCTTTGAATGACAGATGGTTCCAAAAAAGGAAATATGATTAACAACATAATATTAAAATCATGAAAACGAGAATTACTTTTTTATTAGCTTTTTTATTTTTCTTAAGCAATTTTAGTTTTGCTCAGCAAGACGAAGAATGCATGACTAAGCTTTCAATCTTCCACGAATATGTAAAAGCTAAAAATTTTGATGCGGCTTATCAACCTTGGATGGATGTAAGAAACAAATGCCCAAAATTTAATAATGCGATTTACATTGATGGTGAGAAAATTTTAGAAGATAAAATTGAAAAATCTTCTGGTGCTGAAAAAGAAGCTTTTATAAATGATCTTATAAAACTTTGGGAACAAAGAGGCGAGAATTTTGCAAGTAAAACGCCTAAAGGAGAATATGCTGCCCAGGCTTGTCAATTGCTTTATGATAATAAAGATATAATGCACAAAAGTACTGACGAACTATACACCTGTTTTGATACCGCTTATAAATTAGATAAATCAACATTTACAAATCCAAAAAGTTTATACACTTATTTTTCTTTAATGGTTGATTTATATGATGCTAATAAAAAGACAGCGGCAGAATTATTTAATAAATATGATGATGTTGTTGAAAAGGTTGAAGATGAAGTGAAAAATTATTCTGAAAATTTAAATACACTTATTGAAAAAGAAGATGCCGGAACGGCTTTAAGTAGTAAAGAGTCAAGGTTGAAAAGTTATTATGAAAGCTATTTGGGAGCTTACGATCAAATATCTGAAGGTATAGATAAGAAATTAGGGGATAGAGCAAATTGTGAAAACTTAATTCCATTATATCAAAAAGATTTTGAAAACAATAAAGGAAATACAGTTTGGTTGCAAAGAGCGGCAGGTAAAATGTCTGAAAAAGATTGTACCGATGACCCTTTATTCTTTAAATTGGTAAATGCCTATCATGACTTGAGTCCTTCTGCAAATTCTGCGTATTATTTAGGAATATTAAAAGATAAAGAAGGTAAATCTAATGAAGCAATTGCTTTCTATGAAGAATCTATTAAGTTAGAAAAGGATAACTTTAAAAAAGCTAAACTTAATAATAATATTGGATTGAAGTTAAAAGCCAAAGGTAGTTATGGAAGAGCCAGAGGTTTCTTTAGGGAAGCACTTAGATTAAATCCTTCAAATGGACATCCTTATTTGTCAATAGCAGCTATGTATGCTGCGAGTGCTAATGATTGTGGAGATACAAACTTTAATAAAAGAGCTACGTTTTGGTTAGCGGCAGAGGAAGCCAGAAAAGCAGGTAGGGTAGATCCAACTTTAAAAGGTGCGTCAGCTCAAACAGCTGAAAACTATATGGCAAAGGCGCCGACAAAAGCTGAAATATTTAGTGCGGGTAATTCTGGGCAGGTAGTCAATATTGGATGTTGGATTGGAGCTTCGGTTACAGTGCCAAAAATTTAATGAAACTATTTACAAAAAATATAATTTTAACTATGGTCACCGTAATTGCGGTGACCATGTTTTTTTCATGTAAAAACAACTTAAAAGAAGTTCAGAAAATTGGTATTTCCGAAAATGAACCGATAGGAGTTGCTGAAAATATAAATTTAAAATATACAGATTCCGGAAAAATTAAAGCCATTCTTTTAAGTCCTAAAATGCTTGATTTTTCTAACAGAACATTTCAATACAGTGAGTTCCCAGATGGAATAAATCTTACTTTATTTGATGAAGAAAACCAAAAAAGTACAGTGGTTGCTGATTTTGCTATTGTATATAATAAAACAGATTTAATGGATTTGCAAGGCCATGTGGTTATTGCTACAAAAGATAATGATACCTTGTTTGCCGAACAGCTGTACTATGACCGGGAAAAGGAATGGTTATTTACCAATAAACCGGTAACTTTCAGAACAGGCTTAGATTTAATTCATGGAAATGGTTTTGATTCTGACTCTAAATTTACCAATGCAGAAGTACTTGAAATAAGTGGTATTATAACTGTGAACGATTAACTCAAATTATTAGAATTTCTCAAATTATTTTTTGAGTATCTTTGTGCTTATTTTAATTATATTCTATGATGCTAGCTAAGTTTTTTCAATACGCCTATTTAATTTTTGCAGTACTTTTTATTTATGATGGTATTTCAAAATGGAATAATGGTACAAATGGTTCTTATATATCATTAGGATTAGCTGCTTTAGCAATCTTTATGTATTTTTTCAGACAGAAATTCAGAAAAAAATATGAAAATAAAGACAAATCAAACTAAATGAGTCTTTACGTTATTATCATACTTATTTCTTTATTAGCCTCGGCCTTTTTTTCAGGTATGGAGATTGCCTATGTTTCATCAAACAAAATCCATATTGAAATTGAAAAAAAGCAAGAAGGTCTTTTAGCTAAAATTTTAACAAAACTTACGACAAAGCCTTCTAAATATATTGCTACCATGCTTATTGGTAACAATATAGCCTTAGTAATTTATGGATTTTTTATGGGTGACTTATTGGTGCAATGGTTTCAATCCATGTTACCTTTTTCATCAGGTTTTTTAAACTATTTACTAATAGATTTGAGTTTATTGACACAAACGGTTTTATCTACACTTTTAATTTTAATTACCGCTGAATTTTTGCCAAAAGTCTTTTTTCAAATTTATGCCAATACCTTAATCAAAGTATTAGCCCTTCCGGCTTATATTTTTTATTTGCTTTTTTCTTTTATTTCTGATTTTGTTATTTGGATATCAGATATGGTGTTAAGACAGTTTTTTAAAACCGAAGGAGATCAAATTCAACTGGCATTTACAAAAGTGGAATTGGGAAATTATATCAGTGAGCAAATGGAATCTGTTGAGGAACATGATGAGGTAGATTCTGAAATACAAATATTCCAAAATGCCCTTGAATTTTCTGAAGTAAAAGCACGCGAAGTGATGGTGCCTAGAACTGAAATTATTGCGGTTGAATTGCATAGTTCAATAAAAACGCTCAACGCTTTATTTACGGAGTCTGGATGTACCAAAATATTAGTTTATAACGAAACTATTGATGATATACTGGGGTATGTGCATTCATTTGAATTGTTTAAAAAGCCTAAATCTATTGAATCAATAGTACTTCCAGTTGAGTTTGTACCAGAAACCGTATTAATTAAAGACGTTTTAAATGTACTTATTAAAAAACGTAAGAGTATTGCAGTAGTTCTGGATGAATATGGCGGTACTTCAGGAATTATGACGGTTGAAGATATTGTTGAAGAATTACTTGGTGAAATTGAAGATGAACATGATACTGATGATTTGATTGAGGAAAAAATTGATGATGATACTTTTAAGTTTTCGGCGCGTCTAGATGTAGATTATATCAATGAGACCTATAAAATAGATCTTCCTGAAAATGAAAATTATGAAACACTCGGTGGTTTAATAGTGAATCATACAGAAGAAATTCCTGAACAAAATGAAGTGGTTATAATTGACACCTTTCAATTCACTGTTTTAGAAGTTTCAACCACTAAAATTGATTTAGTTGAACTTAAACTTTTAAAAGAAGATTAAAATCATAAAGTTTACATTAATTAAAGCGTATTTCTATTTTATTATTAAATAGAAAATGGTATTTTCGCGCACAATATTTTGACAATAAACTAAACAAGCAAATAACCCTTCTTTTGGGTTTAAAAATAATTTAATTTACAAATGGCAGTTTTAAATAAAATCAGACAACGTTCCCTTTTTTTAATAATCATTATTGCTCTCGCGCTTTTCTCTTTTGTACTAGCAGATTTATTTAAAAACGGTAATGCACTTTCGGCAAAATCTCAAAATACCGTTGGGACTATTAATGGAAAAGACATCACACGTACAGAATTTTTGCAAAAAGTTGAGGCGGCACAAAAGCAAGCAGGTCCTTCTGCAACAAATACTCAAGTTATGAATAGAGTATGGGAGCAAGAAGTAAGACAAGCGGTAATGGAAACTCAATTTGAAGAATTAAATATCACCGTTGAAAAGGATCAAATGAGAGATTTGCTTAAAAATGCTTTGGCAACAAGTCCTGAGTTTTTAAATGAAGCAGGTTTATTTGACGAAAACAAGTTAAATGAATACATCATCAACTTAAAGGAAACGTCTGCTGCTACATATCAAGAATGGGTTAATTATGAAAAGTCTTTGGCCTCAAATGCCTTACAGCAAAATTATTTCAATCTTGTAAAAGCTGGATTAACAGGAACTCTTGAAGAAGGTAAGTTGGAACATAGATTAGAAGGTAATAAGGTAGATATTAGGTTTGTACAAATTCCTTTTTCTGCTATTCCAGATAGCACGGTTACAGTTTCTAAAGCTGAAATTAAAAGTTATATTGAGAAACATAAAGATATGTATAAGGCAGATGCTTCTACAGACATTCAGTATGTTGAATTTAAAGAAGGAGCAACGGTAGAAGATGAAGACGCCATAAAGAGTGGACTAACTGCTTTACTAAATGATCAAGAAGTTTATAATGAAAGTTCAAAATCTAATCAAACCGTTACTGGTTTTTTGAAGACTGAAAATAATGAAGCTTTTATTAATTCAAATTCAGATATAAAATTTGATAGTCGTTTTGTTTTTAAATCGGCATTACCTGTTGCTGTAGCGGATAGTATTTATAATCTTAATGAAGGCCAAATTTATGGGCCTTACAAGGATAATGGCTATTTTAAAATTTCAAAAGTAGTTGCTGTAAAACAAATTCCCGATTCTGCAAAAGTTAGGCATATATTGATTCCCTTTTTAGGATCAAGAAGTGCTGATACTGAAGTAAAACAAACGGAAGAACGAGCTAAAAAAACAGCAGATAGTCTTTTGGCTATTTTAAAAACTGATAAGTCAAAGTTTTCAGAATTTGTAACAACATTTTCATCGGACAAAGGAAGTGTTGAGAATGAAGGTAGATACGACTGGCATCCTTACAATACTATGGTACCAGAATTTAATGATTTTGAATTTGAAGGTAAAGTAGGTGATTTAGGTGTCGTAAAAACGGTTTTTGGTTTCCACATCATTGAAATTGAAGGTCAAAAAGATAAACAAAAGGCGATTCAAGTAGGAACCATTGCTAGAAAAATTGAGCCTTCTCAAGATACTGTTGATAAAGTGTTTAGAGATGCATCTAATTTTGAAATTTCAGCAGATACTAAAGATTTTACTGAATTAGCTACTGAAAATAAATATGTAGTTCGTCCAGTAAATAGTATTAAAGAATTGGACGAAAACATTCCTGGTATTGGTAACCAAAGACAAATTGTTAGATGGGCTTTCAATGAAGAAACAAAAATTGGAAAAATTAAGCGTTTTAATATTCCTTCGGGCTATGCCATTGTGCAATTAGTTGCAAAACGCGATAAAGGATTAATGACAGTTGAAGAAGCTACTGTTACAGCAATGCCAGTAATCAGAAAAGAGAAAAAGGCGGCTATTATAAGAAAAAGAGTGAATGCAACGACACTGGATGATTTGGCAGCAGCTGAAAATACAACCGTTAGAACAGCATTGGCAATCAACATGAAAAACCCAACAATATCTGGTGCTGGAAAAGAACCTTTTATAGTAGGAGCTGCTTTTGGGTTAAAAGAAGGACAGACTTCAAAACTTATTGATGGTAACAATGGAATCTATATGATTGAAGTTACTAAAATTACGCCTGCAGTTGAGTTAGATAATTATCAAGCGGCGGCTAATCAAGTGGAACAACAAAAAATGAATGTTGTGAATACAAGACTTTATAATGCCTTAAAAGAAGCTGCAGAGATTGAAGATAACAGAGCGAAAACTCAGATTCAATAGAATAATTTTAATATTGTTATAAAAAAGCCTCAATTTTTGAGGCTTTTTTATTGGTCAATTTTCATAAAATCATATCACTAAAAGGAATGATAGTTTGATAGCCTCTCTCCTTGAAATAAATACGTGGGTTTTCTATTGAAGTTATCAAAATAAAATCTCCTCCCCAGGCGCCAAGACTTTTGATACTGCCTTTAAAGTCATTAAACAATAACTCTTTTATTGGTTTTTGTTGTATAATTTGTGAAATGTAATCTTCATGAAGTGTTATTAATGATTCAAATTCCGGTAATGATTTTGACTGTATTAATTTATGAGAAATTTTGCTAAGCTCCTTAATGAGGTACTCATTTGGTTTATTTAATTTATAATGAGCAATCCCCTCGCGGCTATTTTGTTTTTTATTTAAGTAAACAAAATAAAGTTGTTGTTTAAAAGAAGGATTGAAATAGACTTCTTTAACCAATGGTTTTCCATTTTGCAACTGATAACCAATAGGTTTGTTATGTTGCGCACAGGCTATGTCATAACCGCTGCCGCCAAAGGTCATTTCTAGCAATTTAAAAGCATCAATATGTGCCCATTGGGCTATGTTATTGATTAGGGTTGATGACGTTCCTAATCCCCATTCTTTTTTAAAATCTAAATGTGTGGTTATTTTAAATCCAAAAGATGAACTTAAAAACTCCGGGTTTAGGGTTCTGGCAGTTTTTATGATTTGAATTAATCGTTTTGTAATCTCGTTTGTTTCAATTGAAATTTCAGAATGGAAATCTTTTAGTGAAAATTCATTTTCATACCAAATATGACCGTTCTCATCGTAACTTATCCATATTAGTTTTGACTGCGTAACAGGTGTTACTTTTAAGGATTGGCCAAACTTAGTAGGAATGGCAAAAGAAAAAGCACCATCAAGAACAACATATTCCCCTGAAATTAATAATTTACCGTTACTATGGAATGTTTTTGTACTCAATTTTTAATTCTTAAATTCATTAAGGCATCAACCACGGCATTATGAGAAACCGTATGTGTTTTAAAATAATCTACAATGATTGCTTTCTCATGTTCATTGGCCTCAAATTGATTTAAAATATTCATCAAATGCATTTTCATATGCCCCTTTTGAATACCAGTGGTGGTTAAGGATCTTAAAGCCGCAAAATTTTGTGCTAAGCCAGCAACAGCAACAATTTGCATTAATTCCTTGGCAGATGGATGATGTAGTAATTCTAAAGCTAGTTTTACTAGCGGATGCAGCCCTGTAAGCCCTCCAACGGTTCCGAGCGCTAATGGTATTTCCATCCAAAAATAAAAGACACCATTTTCAACTTTTGCATGCGTTAAACTGGAGTATTTGCCATTTCGTGAAGCATAGGCGTGAACACCAGCTTCAACAGCTCTAAAATCATTCCCTGTGGCCAACACTACCGCATCAATACCATTCATAATACCTTTATTATGAGTAACAGCACGATATGGTTCTACTTCTGCAATATTTACGGCCTGTACAAATTTTGAAGCAAATTCTTCTGGAGCAATATCTTTATCCTCATTTAAATCTTCAACATTGCAACTTACTTCTGCACGAACCAAACAATCTGGGACATAGTTTGATAAAATACTCATGACAATTTGAATATTCTTTTCTTCTTCTGAGAAACTTTTAAATTCTAAAGCGTCATTCTTAAAGGTTTTTGCAAATTGTTCTAAACATGAATTAATAAAATTGGCGCCCATGGCATCAAGGGTCTCAAAAGATACATGAAGTTGATAATAACCTTTTATTTCTTGCGTTTTATTCCTTAATTCAATATCAATAATACCGCCACCACGTTTTTCCATATTTTTAGTAATGGGTTTAACATCTTGCAGTAGTTTAGGTTTAATAAAAGTGAAATAAGATGTCAAGGTATCAGGATTTCCAAAATACATAAAATGCACCTGTCCAATTTTTGTGGTTGAAAGCACTTTAGTTTTAAATCCGCCTCTATCTAGCCAAAATTTTGCAGATTTGCTGGCCGCCGCAACTACAGAACTTTCTTCAATAGCCATTGGTATGGTATGAAGCTTTCCATTAATCAAAAAATTAGGAGCAACTCCAAAGGGTAAATAATAATTTGAGATTGTATTTTCAATAAATTCATCGTGAAGTTGTTGAATTTTTTGGTCACTATTCCAGTATTGTTCTAAAATTTGTTTAGCCGACTCGTTATTTGCAAAGTAAGTACTTACAATCCATTCAATTTTTTTAGCCTTTGAAAGTTTTGAAAATCCAGAAATTGATTTACTCATTGATTTGTAGTTTAAAGAACAAATATACTACAACTTGATTTTAAATAGCACATTGGTTTTAATGTTGAAAATTAATTGAATTTAAGCATTAATTATAGGTGGTTTTTGCATAATTTTTAGTAAACTTGATAACTTTTATTGATAAAGCAATAATTGATTAAATTTGACAAGAATTGTATAATTCATTTTAAGATTTTCAAGTTTTATTAAGCGCTTGATTTTTATAAAATTAATAAAAACCAAAATTAATTTATGGCAACAGCAACCTTAAAACCACATCAAAAAGAACTTTTTGGCCAACCCATTGGCCTTTATTTTTTATTTTTTTCTGAAATGTGGGAACGCTTCTCATATTATGGGATGCGTGCAATTTTAACCCTTTACATGGTTCATGAAACAACAGATAATTTTAATCCAGGGCTTGGTTGGACTGCCGGAGAAGCATTGGCTTTATATGGTTGGTATACCATGTTGGTATATGTGGCATCCATTCCCGGTGGTTATATAGCGGATAAATTTCTTGGGCAAAAAAAATCAGTGTTATACGGTGGTTTGATTCTAATTGTTGGACAATCCATTTTGGCAGTATCAGCGCCATGGGCTTTTTATAGTGGATTAGGATTAATCATCACAGGGGTTGGTTTACTTAAGCCTAATATTTCTACTATGGTAGGTGGATTATATCAAAAAGGTGATATTAGAAGAGACCAAGGGTTTACTATTTTTTATATAGGAATTAATTTAGGAGCATTTCTGTCGTCTTTAATAGTTGGTTACGTAGGTGAAAAAATTGGATGGCATTATGGATTCGGTTTGGCAGGAATAGGTATGACTTTAGGAATGATAGTCTATTACTTAGGAATGCCCTATTTATCTCATGTTGGAAATTTTATTGGTAAAGATGGTTCTGACGAAGACAAGGCTGCTATGAATAAACCATTAACAGACATTGAAAAGGACCGTGTTAAAGTCTTATTGATTTCATTTTTAATTGTAATTGTTTTTTGGGGAGCTTTTGAACAAGCTGGTGGATTATTAAATATATATACTCAAGAAAAAACAAATAGAATTTTAGATTTTACCTTACCATTAATTGGTAATGAAGTTCCTGCTTCATGGTTTCAATCGCTAAATGCCTTATTTATTATTTTGTTAGGAACATTCGTTGCTGGCTGGTGGGCAAAAAGAAAACTAAAAGGAAAAGAAGCATCTTCCTTATTCAAAATGGCAATAGGAACTATTATTATGGGAACTGGATTCTTATTTATGACTGCCGCAGTAGCTCAGTTTGAAGCTGAAGGTTCTTCTGCAATGTATTGGTTAGTATTAGCTTACTTGTTCCATACCATTGGAGAATTAAGTATGTCACCTGTAGCATTGTCTTTTATTACAAAACTAGCGCCACTTAAATATGCTTCTATAATGATGGGGGTTTATTTTGCAATGACTGGTTTTGGTAATAAAGTCGCTGGTTTATTGGGTGAGGCTTCTGAAGGACTGGGAGAATATGCTATTTTCACAGGGATTGCCGTATTTACTATAATATTTGGATTTTTACTAGTTGCCTTATTAAAACCATTGAAGCGTCTTACTCATGGAGCAGAAGATGATGAACACTTGTAAATAAATTAGATTAATACCTAAGAATATGTCAACAACAAATAATGAGTTTTTTAAGACCAATGTAATTGGACATCCTGCTGGATTATTCGTATTATTTTTTACTGAAATGTGGGAACGCTTTTCATATTATGGAATGCGTGCTTTACTGGTACTTTTCTTAACCACATCAATTATGAATGGCGGTTGGGGATGGTCAAATGAGAATGCTCTGGCGCTCTATGGAACCTATACTTCTATGGTTTATCTGACGCCTATTTTAGGAGGATTTATTGCTGATAGATATCTTGGTTATAGATGGGCTGTTGTTATTGGTGCTATTGTAATGGCTATAGGCACGTTATCAATGGCAATGATTGAACCCTTTTATATATATACCGGTTTAACCTTGTTAATTGTTGGTAATGGATTCTTTAAACCCAACATGACTTCTATTATTTCACATATGTACAAAGATCATCCTGAGAAAAAGGATGGCGCTTTTACTATTTTTTACATGGGAGTGAATGCAGGCGCGTTCTTAGGGATTATGCTTTGTGGGTATATTGGAGAAAAAGTTGGTTGGAACTGGGGATTTGGCTTAGCAGGTATTTTCATGCTTTTAGGGATGTTGCAATTTTATTTTGCGCAAAATATATTTGGTGATGTTGGTAAAAAACCTATTAAGGTGGTGGTTTCTGATGTTAAGGCTGAAGTCAAGTCTGAAGATAAATTAAATCCATTTACAAGTTTAGATTTAATAATTATAATCATTATTTCTGTAGCAGGCCTAGTTTGGATTTTAAATGATCCATATTCAAAAGTAAGTGGCAGTTCCTTGTTAGGCTTTTCAGTGGGTTCAATTGATGGTTCAAACTTTACCATAATAGCGGCTTTACTCTTATTGGTTTATTTAATTATAAGCAGAATATTACGTTATACTACTGTGGTAAAAGACCGCATGATAGCCGTTGTTATTTTTGCTTTCTTCACAATATTCTTCTGGGCCGCCTTTGAGCAAGCGGGTGGATCTATGACCATTTTTGCAAAAGATTATACAAATAGGGCATTAGTTGGTAATTATGCTTTAATGTTCAATATTTTTAATACCTTATTAACGGTTATTCCATTGGGAATTATAACGTGGGTATTGTTCAAATTATTCCAACAAACATTTGCAAAATACGCGCTTTCAAATATTTTCTTAGGTACCAGTTTTCTAATAATTTGGGGTATTGTAATCTGGATGTTAATGAATGAATATTCAAAAACAGAAACTGAAGTTGCAGCTTCTTGGTTTGGAATTTTAAATTCATTCTTTATTATTGCATTTGCACCATTGTTTTCAAAAATATGGGAAAGTAAATATAACCCAAGTGGTGCCTTTAAATATGCATGGGGATTAATTCTTTTAGGTATTGGTTTTGGTACTTTAGCTTATGGTGCAAATTCTATTATACCTGGCGAAACAGTGATTAAAGTAAGTATGGTTTGGTTAATTTTAGCCTATCTATTCCATACGTTGGGTGAACTGTGCTTATCACCTGTAGGACTTTCTTATGTGAGTAAATTAGTACCAGGTAGAATGATTGCCTTTATGTTTGGTGTATGGTATTTAGCTATTGCTATTGGAAATAAAACAGCAGGCTCAATGGGTGGCATGATTGACCAAATTACTGCTGAGTACTCTTTAACAACCTTTTTCCTAATATTTACATTGATTCCAATAGGAGGAGGCGTTGTATTAATGGTTCTAAATCCTATTATTAAAAAACTGATGCATGGTGTCCGTTAATCGAATAAATAGTTAAAAATTATAAAAAATGCTTCTTTTAAGAGGCATTTTTTATAATTTAGGAACACTTTTTGAAAAGAAGCACCTAAATCTTAAATTTTCAATAATGAAACAATTAAAATATGTCTTAGTTTTTTTAGCTTTTACTTCAGTTCAAGGAATTGCTCAAGAAATTAATTGGTTATCACTTGAAGAGGCCGTTGCACTGCAACAGAAAAGTCCAAAAAAAATTATGATGGATGTTTATACCAGTTGGTGTGGGCCATGTAAAATGCTTGATAGAAATACCTTTCATAATCCTGATGTTGTAAACTATGTCAATAAAAATTATTATGCTGTAAAGTTCAATGCTGAAGGAAATGACGTGGTGAATTTTAAAGGGAATACATTTTCTAATCCTAACTTTAAGCCTGAACTGGCAAACAGACGTAATTCCTCTCATCAATTAACAAGTTATTTTCAAGTGAATGCTTATCCAACCATTGTATTTATGGATGAAAAGGCTGATTTAATAGCGCCTGTGCGGGGATATCAAACGGCAACACAACTTGAATTATACTTGAAAATGTTTAAAAAGGATGAACATAAAATGATGGATACTCAGGAAAAATTTAATAATTATTACGCTGCTTTTAAACCAGAATTTAAGGAATAGTAGATTTAATACTTTATAATTAAAGTTCCCTTTTCATTAGTTTGATGAAAAGGGATTTTTGTTTTTTCACAAGTCATTTTCCATCTTTCAACATAGGTTTTATAGTTACTGCCGTCTGCTATTATTAATTTAGGGTTCAATAGCTCTATGAGCCTTGTTAAATTTATCTTTGGAGAATTCCTTAATAACACATAATCTGGTTTAAAAGATTTTAAATTATAAATACCTAAACTATCTATAACTAAAAGTTTTTTATTGCCTAATAGATAAACCGACCGTAAAGAATCTTTTTCAAGATTATTTATATGATTTGAAACCATATAATCTTTAATGATTCCATCGTTTTGTTTGCTAATGCTATCCAAATTGTCACTTAATAGTATTTTGTTGTTTTGACTATTTCCAAGTAAACTGTATCGGTTTTTATGAAAGATTAAAAATTGATTTTTTGGAGCATCCATTTTGGTGTAAAGTAAGATGATTTGTGCTAAAATAATTGAAGTAAGTAACAACAGAAATCTGTTATAATTGCGATTAATAATAAATCTAAAACAAGAGATGATAATCAAATAAAATATCACCACATAAAATAGACTAAAGGAAATGTCTTTTATTAAAAAAGCTTCTTTTTCTGCAACCCAACCTACAATATGGTTCATGTAATTAATAAGCAGTCCGAACAGGTTTGCCAAGGCTATTGGTAAAATATTTAGAATGGCGAATAGTATTATAATAATTCCAAAACCTAAAATGATTCCTAAAAGAGGTATTATTAAAAGGTTGGTTAGGAAAAATAAACCTGGGAATTGATGAAAATAAAACAGACTAATGGGTAGGATACCAATTTGGGCGGATAAAGTAACCGTGAGTGTTTGCCATAGCGTTTTGAAAAGCCAATATTTAGGTTTCCATACTTTATCTAATGTTGGATTAAGACTGACAATACCAAAAACCGCCAAATAACTTAGTTGGAAGCCAACATCAAATAAAAATAAGGGCTTGAAAAGTAAGAGGAGAAAAATTGAAATAGCCAATGTATTATAAATATTTGTTGGTCGTTTTAAATGCATTCCAACTGCTACAATACTGAACATGCTCACTGCGCGTGTAACGGACGCTGAAAGTCCTGCTATAATTGCAAAGCTCCATAAAATGAGTACAATCAAAATGGTTTTAATATAGATCCCGTAACGTAACCTTTCTAATGGTTTGAAAATAGAACTAAGCATGATTAAAATGATACCTATATGTAAACCAGAAATTGCTAAAATATGAATGGCTCCGGCATTCCTATAGTTTGTGTATACATCTTCACTTATGTTTTGCCTTTGTCCTAATAAAATGGCATTAATAATAGCTAATTCATCTGGGTTAAATGAATATTTTTTTAATTTAAAATTGATATGTTCTCTTATTTTATTGGCAATGCCAAATACAGTTTGATGACTTGTTTTTAAAGGAAATAACATATCTTTTGTACCAAAAAGTTGGTGATATACATATTGGTTTTCTAAATACTTCTTGTAATTAAATTGGCCTGGATTTAATGGTGGATTTACCTCTTTAAGACTGGTTTTAATAATAAATACATCATCAACTTTTAACGAGTTATTTAATGAGTCTTTTTTTATGTTTAATATGGATTTGCCAGAAACTTTAAGGTTATTTATTTTGACGAGGTCAACTATATATTTATCGTCATAAATACTGGATTTTAATACTTCTCTAATCCTTAAAGTAATAATCTTTGTAGAATCATTTTTTTGATTATTGACATTTGAATAGTGCGTTGAATTATTTATTGGATTATGAATACTTACATTTAATATGCCAATACAGATGATTATTATATAGGCAATTATTCCAAACCAAATGGTTTTGATGAATTGGTTTTTAGCGACAAAATAAGATATTGTGAAAATTAATAATAGAACGCCTAAAATAGGTAAAAGAGAGTTTGTAGGGATATTATAAAAATAGCCTATTAGTATCCCTATAATAAGGCAAACAGATAACTTAATAATAGTAAAATTAAGCAACTTCATGTAGGAAAGATAGCAAATATCTTAGAATATCCGACGTGCTTCAGCAAATGAATAATACCAGTAACGTTCTGCTAATGAGGAAATAATGACCCCTTGATTTGTTGTAGAATGAATAAATTCAATGTTTCCTGGAAGTGCCGTTACAACTAAGCCAACATGGCTTATTATATTTCGTTTTTTACTTGTTTTAAAGAAAAGCAAATCTCCTTCTTTGATGTCGTCAACGTAAACTTTTACGCCTTCTTTTGCCATATCCCGTGAAATTCTTGGTAACAAAATATCAAAAGCTTTAAAGGTCTCATATACTAATCCTGAACAATCCATACCTTTATCAGTTGTTCCACCAAACTTATATTTTACACCTTCAAATTGTTTAGCAAAATCAATTATGCTAAACGCCTTATTAGAAGATTCAGAAGAGACATCTGATTCTGTTGTAGGGTCTTCTTCAATATTATAGGCGTTTAATGTGGTAATACTGTCATTAACTTTATCTGCTGTTGAAACGACAGTAGAATTTTCATTTTTAAAGGTTTTAGAAGTTTTACAACTAAATAAAAACAGGAAAAACATGATTAGAATGAGGCTAAGTTTCATTACGGGGTTACGTTTTAATTGCTTTAAAAATAAATTTTGCGGTCTTTTCGCTAGCACCTTTTCCACCAAGTCTTTTTTCTAAATCATAATAATTAATAAAAATTTCACTTCTCTTTTTGGTATCTAAAATAATCTTGAGCTCATTACTTAGATTTTTTGTATTAAACTCGTTTTGAATGAGCTCTTTAACAACTTCCTTATCCATTATCAAATTGACTAATGAAATGTATTTTAAGTTGACTAGTCGTTTGCCTATTTGATAAGATAACCAACTGCCTTTATAACAGACCACTTGAGGTATTTTGAAAATTGCAGTTTCGAGCGTCGCAGTTCCTGAAGTAACTATGGCTGCAATAGAAATACTAAGCAGATCATAAGTTTTATTTGAAACAAAACTTATATTGTTATTTTTTATAAACGTTTTATAAAAATTGAAATCTTGACTTGGTGCACCGGCAATTACAAATTGATGATTTGGAAATTTCTCAACTATACTTAACATAACCTCAAGCATTTTACTGATTTCTTGTTTTCTGCTTCCAGGTAATAAGGCAATAATAGGCTTATCGCTTAAAGCAAATTGTTTTCTGAATTCATATTCGTCAACTTGAGTTCTATCAGCAATGGCATCTAATAAGGGATGGCCTACAAATTCAACAGGAAAATGATGTTTGTTTTCGTAAAATGTTTTTTCAAAAGGTAAAATGACATACATTTTATCAACATCTCTTTTAATGTCTTTGATTCTATTTTCTTTCCAGGCCCAAATTTGTGGAGATATGTAATAATGTGTGTTGAAACCTTTTTGTTTTGCCCATTTGGCTATACGAAGATTAAAACCAGGATAATCTATAAAAATAATAACATCAGGATTATAGCTTAAAATATCTTCTTTACAAAAGCCCAGGTTTTTAGAAATAGTCTTTAAATTCATGAGGACTTCTAAAAACCCCATAAAGGCCAAATCTTTATAATGCTTAACCAAACTATCACTCACTTGCTCCATCAAATCGCCTCCCCAAAACCTGAAATTCGCATTGACATCTTTATTTAGTAATGCTTTCATGAGGTTGGAGCCATGTAAATCACCTGACGCTTCTCCGGCTATGATGTAATATTTCATTCAGAAATAGCTTAAAAAAGTTTAAATATAAAGGTAAAAACAGCAACAAATACTGTAATTAATAAAACGCCACGCGCTCTGTAATCTTGTTTTTTCTTAATGAAAATGAAAAAGGCAACCAAGTTTAAAATGGCACCTAAACTTATTAGTTTTCCAAGGAATCCTTCGGTGGCTGCTGCTTTTATAACAGTCATAAAGTCGTCTCCATTTCCAAGAAGAGTTGCGGCAAGAAATAATCCAATGCTATTTGCAATTAATCCAACTAATAATCCAATAATAACTTCTTTTTTAGCCATTTAAATTCCAAGAGTTTAAATTTTGAATATAATGATGTGCTGTTAAATCAAATTGAACAGGAACCACAGATACATAGCCATTTTCTAAAGCCCATTCATCGGTATCTTCTCCATTATCTAAATTAACAAATTTTCCAGTAAGCCAATAATAATCTTTTCCTTGAGGGTTTTTGCGTTTGTCAAACTCTTCAACCCAATTAGCTTTTGCTTGTCGGCATATTTTAATGCCTTTTATATTTTTTTCTGAAATGTCAGGAATATTAACATTAAGCACAATACCATTTGGTAACCCTTGTTTTAAAACCATTTCTGAGATGGTTTTTACAAAATGTTTTGCTGAACTAAAATCAGCATTCCATTTGTAATTAAGTAAAGAGAAACCAATAGCAGGAATCCCTTCAATCCCAGCTTCAATTGCAGCACTCATAGTCCCTGAATAAATTACGTTAATTGAAGAATTGGAGCCGTGATTGATACCCGAAACACAAAGATCTGGCTTTCTATCTAAAACTTCTCGAATGCCAAGTTTTACGCAATCCGCAGGTGTTCCAGAGCAACTATATTCTACTTGTTTTTCATTGTCAACGATAACACGTTCAACATAAAGTGTAGAGTCGAGAGTAATGGCATGACCCATACCGCTTTGCGGACTGTCTGGTGCAACTACCACAATATCCCCAATGGTATTTAAAACCTCAATAAGCGTTCTTAGTCCAGGAGCATTTATTCCGTCATCATTTGTAACTAAAATAAGTGGTTTCTTTGGCATAAAAGGTCATTTATAAATATCGCTAAAATACATAAATTACTCTGTAATTGCTCAATTTGTTCGGTTTAACAAAAAATTAGTACCGATTGACTTTATTGGCATGGTTTTTTCTTTATTTTAGTGTAAAAATAAATAGTGTTTACTTTTGATCTTAATATTTTTAGTTGTGAAATAATAAAGACAAAAAGGAACATAAGTTAAAAAGGAATATGAAAAAAATTATGAAAAGGAACTATAGAATTTTGTTATTGCTGATATTATTAGCTTTTGCATCCTGCAGTTTCACTACGAAAACATTCGCAGATCCAGATAAAGATAAATTATTAATACAGGTAATAACTTACGTACTTCAACAAGGGCATTTTGATCCTATTGTTATGGATGATGCTTTTTCAGCTCAATTGTTTAAGGATTACGTTGAAAATCTTGACCCGGCAAAGCATTATTTTTATGAATCTGATATTGAAGATTTCAAAAAATTTGAAACCAATATTGATGACCAATTAAAAGTGTATGATATTACTTTTTTTAATGTCACTTATAATGTAATTCTTAAACGAATTGAAGAGGCCAAAATAATGTACAAAGAGGCATTGTCTGAACCTTTTGATTATACTAAAGATGAAACTTTTAATACTGACTATGATATGATTGGTTATGTAAAGAATAAAAGGGAAATGAAGGAACTTTGGAGAAAAGAAATGAAATTTTCAACCCTTTCTAATTATGATGATTTATTTACAGAAGAAAAGAATTTAAAAGAAAAGGATTCTAATTATGTAATGAAAACGGAACAGGAAATTGAAAAGGAAGCAAGAGAAGCAACCTTAAAATATATGGATATATATTTTAATGATGTGATTGATGATTTAAAACGTGAAGATTGGTTTGAAGTATATGTAAATACTATAGTTGGAGAGTTTGATCCGCATACTTATTATTTAGCACCTAAAAGTAAAGAAGATTTTGACACTAAGATGTCTGGTAAACTGGAAGGTATAGGTGCTAGATTACAAAAACGTATGGACTATATTAAAATAGTTGAACTCATTTCTGGAGGACCTGCATGGAGAAGTAATGAGTTAGAAGTTGAGGACGTCATCTTAAAAGTAAAACAAGAAAATGAGGAGTTTGCTGTAAATATTGTGGGCATGCCTATTAATGATGCCATAAAATTTATTAAAGGGCCAAAAGGCACTAAAGTAACATTAACAATTAAAAAAGTTGATGGTACAATTAAAGAGATTACTCTTATAAGGGATATTATTCAGTTTGATGAGACATATGCCAAAGCTTCTTTAGTAGAAAAAGATAATGTTAAGTTTGGGGTTATAGATCTTCCTAGTTTTTATTTAGATATGAATAATTATAAAAAACTAAATGCCGCTGTAGATGTAAAAAGGGAAATTGAACAGTTGAAGGCAGAAGGTATTCAAGGATTAGTTTTAGATTTAAGAGATAATGGGGGTGGCTCTTTACCAGCGGTAGTTGATATGGCCGGATTATTTATTGAAAATGGACCTGTTGTTCAAGTGCGTTCAACCGGTGCTCCAAAACAAGTTTTAGAAGATAGAGATCGATCTATAACTTGGGATGGCCCTTTGGTAATATTAGTGAATGAATTATCAGCTTCAGCTTCAGAAATTATGGCGGCTGCCATGCAAGATTATAAGAGAGCCATTATTATAGGAAGTAAACAAACTTATGGCAAAGGTACAGTGCAAAACGTATTAGATTTAAATGACTATGTTCGTAACAACACCAATGGTAATTTAGGAGCTTTAGCTTTAACAACTCAAAAGTATTATAGAATTAGTGGAGGTTCTGTTCAGTTAGAAGGCGTAAAAAGTGATGTTGTGGTTCCAGGTAAATTTAGTTTTATTGATGTTGGAGAAAAAGACAAAGAAAATGCATTGCCATGGGATGAAATTGATTCCGCTAAATATTCTACTTGGAGTAATTATTTTGATTATGCTGCGGCAATAAAAAGTAGTAACGATAGAATGAATAATAATCATCAACTAAACCTTATTGAAGAGAATGCGCAATGGGTTAAAAGTAAAATTGATGAGAAATCAGTGTCGTTAAATTATGAAAAATATAAGGCTAAAATTGCTTTAAATAATAAGGAGGCTGAGCGATTTGAAGAGATAAATAATTACAAAACAAACTTGACCTTTCAATCACCGCTTTATGAAAAGGAACTTTTTGCCAAGGATACAACTGATTTAAAAGAAAAACGTGAACGTTGGCACCAAAGTTTGAGCCAAGATGTATATGTGGAAGAAGCTTTAAATGTGCTTGAAGATTTAAAAACGTCATACAATATTAAAAAAGTTGCAACTGTAAAAAATTAAATAAATGAGTAGTAATTCGCTCTCATTAAAACAATTAGCGCTCCAAAAGTTTAAAAAGAATTTTTGGGGCGTTTTTAGTTTTTATTTTATTTTAGTGGTAGGCTTCATTTCTGTATTTGCGTATTTGCTAGCTCCAGATGATTCACAATATGCCAACCAAATGCATCTATCAATTCACTCAAAAAAACCAGGTTTTAGGGTTGAGATGCTTATAATACCTTCAAAGCTCAAGGCAGATCAAAGTGCCTTGGACAAAATTTTTTTTGGTAAGAAAAACATGGATACAGAAATTCCAGTCTCAGAATTTAATTTTGAAGGACAAACTCTGATGTATACTGAATATGCTTCAGATGGATTAAAAGGAGTTGAAAAAACAGTTCAAATAAACTTCAGTGATAATTTAAGTCCATTCGTAAAGAGCAAAACATTTTATTTTGGAACTGATAAATATGGGCGTGATTTATTAAGTAGAGTCCTAGTAGGTGCCAGAATATCTTTTTTTATTGGGTTTGTGGCTGTTTTTATTTCTTTGATAATAGGTATTTTTATGGGAAGCCTTGCTGGATATTTTGGGGGTAATGTAGACGCCGTCATAATGTGGATAATCAATGTAACATGGTCTATACCAACTTTGCTTCTGGTAATTGCTATTACTTTAGCTTTAGGCAAAGGCTTTTGGCAGGTGTTTATTGCAGTGGGTTTAACCATGTGGGTTGAAGTAGCTAGAGTGGTTCGCGGGCAAATTATGAGCACCAAAGAAATGCAATATGTTACTGCTGCCAGAGCTTTAGGATATAATGATTATAGAATAATAACTAAACATATATTGCCAAATATCATGGCACCAGTCATTGTGATTTCTGCAGCTAATTTTGCAGCAGCTATATTGATAGAAAGTGGTTTAAGCTTTTTGGGTATTGGTGCACAACCACCTATGGCAAGCTGGGGCGCTATGATTAAGGACCACTATAATTATATTATTTTAGGGAAACCCTATTTAGCAATAATACCTGGGTTATGTATCATGAGTTTGGTTATGGCTTTTATGCTTATTGGGAATGCTTTGAGAGATGCCTTAGATGTCAAGGGATGAATTTAATTATGGTTATCCAATAATTAGATATTTTTTGCATTTTAACTTTTCCCTATCCAGTTAACGATTTTCTCTATACCTTCAATAATATTAGGGCTATCATTTTGGATGTTAAATAAATGTTTCTCTTTTGGTTCTTTAAAATCTACATAGGCCAACCTAGCCACTAAATTATCAGCATCAAAACCAAATGCAGAAGCTGGTAGAAGCGCAACCCCCGTTTCAATTAATAAACGTTCACAAAGTTGATGAGAGGTCGTAATACCGCGAAGATTTAATTTTTCCTTGTGAAATGAGAAATCTGGGAAGATGTAAAAACCACCTTGTGGCGCATGTACTTTGATCTTTTCAGAATTTAAATGATCACTACAGTAATTACCAATTTTTTTAAGAATATCAATTTGATAATCAACATAGTCTTTAGTCTCATTGAAATTTTTATAGGCAGTTTTAGCTGCTATTTGAACAGGAGCCGCTGCGCAGGAATAGGTTTCAGATCCAATGCCAATTAAAGCTTGTTTAAATTCTGGCTCAATATTTTTATATAGAAATGCCGCTCCAAACCGCCAACCTCCAGCACCACACCATTTTGACAATCCAGTAGTAGTAATAGTTTTTTCCGGATAGTAATTTGAAAATGAAAGGTGGGAATGATTATGATTTAGTAAACCATAGATTTCATCTGAAATCACCAACATGTTTTGTGACTTTGCAATCTGGGCTATGTCTATAAGTTCCTGTTCTGAATAAGTTAAACCATCAGGATTACCAGGATAGTTTAAAATTAATATAGAAGCCTCATGTTTTTTAAGTTTTGTGCCTTCAACTATAGTTTTTGAATTTATTCTCCAGCGCTCTTCAAAAGTTGTATTAAGTTTAATAATATGATGTCCTGCTAGTCTAGCTTGTGGAGCATATGAAACCCAGGATGGAGAGGGAATAAACACATCTGCATTTTTAAACGCCATTAATATATTAAAGAGTAATATTTTTGAACCAGGTGCAATCAAAATATTATTTGGATCAACTTCTAAACTATTATGTTGCTTATGGAAAGCGGACATGAATTCTCTGAGTTCTGAATCGCCTTGAACCGAGGTATATTCCTTATGCTTTACAGATTCTTTTAGTGCTTTTAAAACACTTTTAGGAGGTAAAAAGGGTGATTGACCAAAACCAAACTTAATGACTTTTTTGTTTTGATCTATTAATAATTTAGATTGTGTATTAATTAATAAGGTTTGAGATTCTTCAATTTCTTTATATAAACCCTTCATATTAATAATTCTAAAATTAAAAATTGATCACTAATTAGTCAGTTTTCATATTCGTATTCAATTGATCGATATAATCTAAAAGATCTTCTTTGCCTATATCATTTGAAGATGAAGTTATAAAATAATTTGGCGTTTCTTCCCAAGTTTCAAGCAGAATAGCTTTATAAGCGTCAACATGGTTTTCAATAGCTTTAGGTTTTAATTTATCAGCTTTTGTAAAGATAATTGAGAATGGAATGCCATTTTCACCCAACCATTGCATAAACTCTAAATCAATAGATTGTGGTTCATGTCTTATATCAACTAATACAAAAGCACTTACTAACTGTTCGCGTAAGCTAAAATACTGGGTAATAAATTTTTGAAAAGTTTTTTTTGAACTCTTTGAAACCTTAGCATAACCATAGCCAGGTAAGTCAACCAAATACCAGTTTTTGTTAATTAAAAAATGATTGATAAGCTGGGTTTTTCCAGGTCTTCCGGAAGTTTTTGCTAAACTTTTTTTGTTGGTAAGCATATTAATTAAAGAAGACTTCCCAACATTACTTCTGCCAATAAATGCATATTCTGGCAACCTGTTTTTGGGGCATTTTGCCACATCAGAGTTGCTCATCACAAATTCAGCGGATTTAACTAGCATAAGGTATATTTCGAAATTTTATAAATTTCTATTTTTTAACCAAGATTCAAGAATATTATTAAATTCCTCAGGATGTTCCATCATGGCTGCATGCCCACATTTATCAATCCAATATAAGTCAGAATCCGGCAATAAAGAGTTAAATTCTTCGGCGACTTCTGGTGGGGTTACAGTATCATTTTTACCCCAAATAATGCAGGTTGGCGTTTGCATTTTAGGTAAATCCTTCGCCATATTATGCCGTATAGCACTTTTTGCAATAGCCAGTGTTTTAATAAGTTTATTTCTGTCATTTACGGTGGCATAAACTTCATCAACAATTTCTTTGGTAGCTACTTCAGGATCATAAAAAACATCTTGAGATTTCTTTTTAATAACTTCATAGTCGCTGCGTTTGGTGTAGCCTCCACCCATGGCACTTTCATAAAGCCCGGAACTTCCAGTAATAACCAACGCTTTTATTTTAGAAGGGTAGAGTTTTGTGTGATATAAACCTATGTGTCCGCCCAATGAATTTCCTAATAAGATAACATCTTCTAGTTGCTTAAAAGCTATAAAGTCATGAAGGTATTTTGCAAAACTTTTTACATTAGTTTTAAGTAACGACATGGTATAAATAGGCAATTCTGGAATAATAACTCTGTAACCTTTTGTGCTAAAATATTTAGTTACAGCTTCAAAGTTACTAAGACCACCCATAAGACCATGTAGTATTATGATTGGAGTGCCTTGGCCGGCTTCAATATAACTGTAGTTTTTTTCTTTTTTTAAAAGATGCATGTTTTACTTGTTCGCATTTTGTTAAAAACAAATATAGTTAATTCATTGAGATTTTAATGACAATAATTGTTGCTACTGGGTATTTATTAAGATATCAGATATTAACAATTATAATTTTATCTGGTTGATTTTTATAACCAATTGATAACAAGAGTTTAAGTCAATGAATAAACCAGAAAATGGAATAATTGATGCATTTAGTCGAAAAATTATTAACAAAGTGGTATAATGTGGTAAAAAGTGGTAAAATTTTCAATATATTTGAAACTTAAAGACAAAATCTAGACCTAACTGTTTTGAATTCACTAATTGGGACATACGAATGTAAAGTTGATGCCAAGGGTAGACTCATGCTTCCTGCAGCATTAAAAAAGCAATTGAATCCTTCGTTACAAAATGGGTTTGTGTTAAAACGTGCAGTTTTTCAACCATGTTTGGAATTATTTCCCATGTCTGAATGGGAAGTTTTGATGCAAAAGGTTAATAAGCTAAATAAGTTTAAAAAGAAGAATAATGATTTTATCCGTCGGTTTACTGCGGGTGTTAAAGTGGTGGAAATTGATTCAAATGGCCGTCTCTTAATACCTAAAGATTTGACTGTCTTTGCTGATATTACAAAAAACATTGTGATGTCTTCTGCTATAAATATTATTGAAATCTGGGATAAGGATAAATATGAAAAGGCTATTGACGATGCAACAGGTGACTTTGCTGATTTAGCTGAAGAAGTAATGGGACAAGATGATGATGATGGAATATCATAACCCTGTTTTACTTAAAGAAACGGTTGATGGTTTAAATATCAAAGAAGATGGTGTTTATGTTGATGTCACTTTTGGAGGTGGTGGCCACAGTAAGGAAATACTGAGGCGTCTTGGTGATAAAGGAAGATTGTTTGCTTTTGATCAAGATTTAGATGCCCTTGAAAACACTATTGATGACAGACGGTTTCAATTAATAAATGAAAATTTCAGATATATAAAACGTTTTTTAAGGTTTTACGGCGTGAAAGAAGTTGACGGTATTTTAGCGGATTTTGGAGTTTCATCACATCAATTTGATGTTCCAGAACGTGGATTTTCTACTCGTTTTGAGGCAGATTTGGACATGAGAATGAATCAAAAAAATCAACTTTCTGCATTTCAAGTAATTAATGAATATGATGAAGAACAATTAAAAAATGTTTTTTTTCAGTATGGTGAGTTAAGAGCAGCAGGAGCTATGGCAAAAGTGATTATTGAACATCGGAAGGAGGCTATTATTAAAACAAGTGAGCAATTAAAAAAAGTGTTGGGTAAATTTTTGCCTCCAAGACATGAAAATAAAGTATTGGCACAAATATATCAAGCCATACGCATTGAAGTGAATCAGGAAATTGAGGCATTAAAAGAATTTTTAGAACAAACACCCGAAGTTTTAAAGCAAGGCGGTAGGTTGAGTTTTATATCCTATCACTCTCTTGAGGACAGACTGGTAAAACGATTTATAAGAAATGGCCTATTTGAAGGAGAACCCGAGCGTGATATGTATGGCAATTTTGAAGTGCCTTTAAAAAAAATAAACGGACTCATCGTTCCGTCAAAAGAAGAGATAAAAAATAATAGCAGAGCTAGAAGTGCAAAACTACGTATAGCAGAAAAGTTATAAATGAAGAAAAATATCTATAGCATATTAAAAGGAACTTTTTTGGTGAGTGATGACTCTTTTAAAAACTGGAGAGTTATCATTTTTATTTCAACATTGGCGATAGTCATGATTGCAAGTTCTCATAGTGCTGATAAAAAAGTGTATGAAATAGCAAGATTAAAAAATGAAGTGAATGACATGCGGTCTCAATTTATCGATGGACGTTCAAAGCTTATGAGGCTTAAAATGGAATCTGAAGTAATGAATGCTATGGCTGAAAAGGGAATAGCACCATCAGTTATTCCACCAAAAAAAATAAAAGTTAAATCTCAACAATAAAAACACTTGGCAGTTAGCGAGAAAAACATATTAAACCGATTGTATTTTATAGCTGGATGTATTTTTATATTCTGCTTGGCCGTGGTGTTTAAATTAGCAACCATTCAATTTGTGCAAGGTGATAAATACAGGGCTCTAGCTGAGCAGCGTGTTGTAAAAAATGTCATTATTCCGGCCAATAGAGGAAATGTGTATTCTTCAAAAGGGAATTTATTAGCGACTTCAATTCCTAAATATGATATAAGATTAGATGCACTAACACCTACCAATAAAACCTTTGAGAAATATTTAAAGCCACTGTGTGATTCGTTATCTAACTATTCTAAAAAATCATCTGGTTATTTTCAAAATGATATTAGAAAAGCGAGGGCTAATAAAAACAGATATTATTTAATAGCCAGGAATATTGGGTATTCAGATTATATCAGATTAAGAAGCTTCCCGTTATTAAATCTTGGTGCGTATAAAGGCGGATTGATTGTTGAACAAACCACCAAGCGAGAACATCCTATGGGTGGCATTGCACAGAGGTCTATAGGTTATGAAAGATTTGATGAGCAAGGCAATGTCACGAGAGCTGGAATTGATGGTGCTTACGGAATAAAGTATTTAAGAGGCAAAGATGGGAAAAGAGCAAAACAGCAAATAGGCAAAGGTCAATGGAAACCCATAGTAGATTATAATCAAATTGATCCGCAAGATGGGTATGATGTTTATACTACCATTGATGTTAATATACAAGATATTGCTCATCACGCCTTGTTAGAGCAATTAGAAAAATATAAGGCCGATCATGGGTGTGTAGTGGTTATGGAAACCAAAACGGGGGAAGTGAAAGCAATTTCAAATCTTGGTCGTAATAGTGAAGGCTATTATTATGAGCGACTAAATTATGCCGTTGGTGAAAGTCATGAGCCAGGTTCAACTTTTAAATTAATGGCGCTTACTGCAGCTCTTGAAGATAAAGTCATTGATACGAGCGATGTTGTTGATACTGAAAAAGGGATTATTTATTATTATGGAAAGCCGGTAAGAGATTCTCATCATGGTGGTTATGGGAAAATATCAATTTCTAAGGCTTTTGAAGTGTCGTCAAATACAGGAGTTGTTAGAGCTATTGACAAAGCATATTCGAAAAATCCTGAAAAATTTGTGGACAGGTTATATAAAATGAACCTAAACAAAAAATTGGAGCTTCCAATTTTGGGTGAGCCTGAACCTACTATTCCTGATCCAAGAATTAAAAATGGGCGCTGGAGTGGCATTGCATTACAATGGATGGCTTTTGGTTATGGCGTTCAGTTTACCCCTTTACAAACATTAGCCTTTTATAATGCGATTGCTAATGATGGAGAAATGGTTAAACCTCAATTTTTAAAAGAAGTAAAAGAGTTTGATAAGGTAATAGTCCCATTTGAAAAGGAAGTTTTAAATAATCAAATATGTTCAAAGGAAACCATTAAGAAAGTTCAACAATTACTTAAAAATGTTATTGAAAAAGACCATGGGACAGGACACAGGTTGTATTCAGAAAATTTTTCAATGGCAGGTAAAACAGGAACTTGTCAAAAAAACTACCGAAATAAGGAAAAGCTTAACTATATATCCTCTTTTGTAGGATATTTTCCGGCTGATAACCCCAAATATTCTTGTATAGTGGTTATTCATGAGCCTGATAAAAGTGTAGGTTATTATGGGGCAGATGTATCTGGTCCTGTATTTAAAAAAATCGCACAAAAAATTTTCACAGACACTCCAATTGTTGATGAAATTGAATCTTTAGATGTTAATTATGTCACATCAGAAAATGAATATGAAAGTTTTTATGAGACCTCTGAAACTTATAAAACAGTGATGCCAAGTGTTGTGGGTTTACCTGCAATGGACGCCGTTGCCCTATTAGAAAACATGGGTCTTAAAGTTAGAATGAATGGTGTTGGGATTGTAAAGAAACAATCTATAAATAAAGGTCAAAAAATCATTAAAAATCAAACTATTGTTTTGGAAAATTCATGATGGCTTTAAAAGACATATTATATAGAGTAACTATCAATGCTGTTGTTGGAAGCACTTTGGTGGATATAAATGCCATTCAATTTGACTCCAGAAGTATTAAAGATAATGATTTATTTGTTGCCATTAAAGGCACTATTGTTGACGGACATGATTTTATTGAAAAGGCTATTGCCAAAGGGGCTAAAGCAATAATTTGCGAAAAGTTACCTGATAGTTTTCATAATAACATTACCTATGTAGAAGTTAAAAATGCGTCACGGGCATTGGCTTTTATGGCCTCTAATTATTATGAGATACCATCAGAAAATTTAAAATTAGTCGGAGTTACAGGGACTAATGGAAAAACCACAGTGGCCACTTTGTTATATCAGTTATTTAAAAAGGCTGGATTTAAAGTGGGTTTACTTTCAACTGTCAAAATAATGGTTGATGATAGAGAATATAAAGCCACGCACACAACACCAGATTCCTTAACAATCAATAAGTATTTAAGAGAAATGAGTAATGATGGTGTTGAATTCTGTTTTATGGAAGTCAGTTCGCATGGAATTCATCAAAATAGAACGGAAGGACTGCATTTTGAAGGGGGTATTTTTACAAATCTTACCCATGACCATTTAGACTATCATAACTCATTTTCTGAATATAGAGACGTGAAAAAATCTTTTTTTGATCATCTGCCAGCATCCGCTTTTGCCCTTGTAAATATAGATGACAAAAATGGTTTAGTGATGCTTCAAAATACAAAAGCAAGAAAGTTTACTTATGCTTTAAAAACCTACGCCGATTATAGAGTACAAATATTGGAAAATGAGTTAAGAGGCTTGTTATTGAAAATAAACGAGAGTGAAGTGTGGACAAAACTGATAGGCAATTTTAATGCTTATAATATGATTGCTATTTATGGAACGGCTGATTTATTAGGACTTAAAAAGGAAGAATCACTGCCGTTAATAAGTACTTTAGAAAGTGTCACTGGTCGTTTTCAGTATTTGATTTCTGATGAAAAAATCACAGCTATTGTTGATTATGCACATACGCCTGATGCTCTTAAAAATGTATTGGAAACCATCAATAACATTCGCACAAAAAACGAAGAATTAATAACGGTTGTTGGTTGTGGTGGAGATAGAGATAAAACCAAAAGACCGGTAATGGGTAATATCGCTTCAACGTTAAGCACAAAAGTTATTATTACCAGTGATAACCCTAGAAGTGAAGTTCCTGAAGCTATTATTAATGAGATAGAAACTGGTGTTGAACCTCAAAATGTTAAAAAAGTAGTTTCAATTGTAGATAGAAAGCAGGCTATTAAAACCGCGTGTCAGTTGGCTAAGCCAAATGATATTATTCTAATCGCTGGCAAAGGACATGAAACCTATCAGGAAATTAAAGGAGAACGGTTTGATTTTGACGATTTTAAAATAGTTCAAGAACTTTTAAAACAAATGCAAAAATAATGTTGTATTACCTATTTGAATATTTAGAAAAACAATTCCAATTACCTGGAGCATCACTTTTTGGTTATATCACGTTTAGAGCTGCTTTTGCAATTATTTTGTCGTTGCTTATTTCTACTATTTACGGAAAAAGAATTATAAAGTATTTGCAAAAAAAACAGGTGGGTGAGACCATTAGGGATTTAGGTCTTGATGGACAACAACAAAAGGCTGGTACACCAACTATGGGCGGTTTGATTATAATTTTTGCAACCTTAATTCCTGTAGTATTGCTTGCTAAATTGGAAAACATTTACGTCATACTTCTTATTGTTACTACTATTTGGATGGGAACTATTGGCTTTATTGATGACTATATTAAAAAGTTTAAGAAAGATAAAGAAGGATTAAAAGGTAGGTTTAAAGTGCTTGGGCAGGTAGGATTAGGTATTATCGTGGGAAGTACATTATATTTTCATTCTGATGTCACTATTAAAGAAGAATTGCCTCAAAAGGAACAGGTACAAGTAGTGGTTGTAAATAATACTGTACAGGCAAAGCAATTTAAACCAGAAGAAAAATCAACAAAAACAACCATACCATTTTTAAAAAGTAATGAGTTTGATTATGCTGATTTGATTACTTGGATAAATCCAGGTTTAGCTCAATACGCTTGGGTGATTTTTATACTGATAACTATTTTTATTATTACGGCAGTTTCTAACGGTGCAAATTTAACAGATGGTATTGATGGTTTAGCGGCAGGTACTTCCGCCATTATTGTGCTCACTTTAGGCATTTTTGCATGGGTCTCTGGTAATATCATTTTTTCAGATTATCTCAACATCATGTACATCCCAAGGGTTGAAGAAATTACCATTTATATAGCTGCATTTGTAGGAGCATTAATAGGGTTTCTGTGGTACAATACCTATCCGGCCCAAGTTTTTATGGGAGATACGGGAAGTTTAACCATCGGAGGAATCATTGCTGTGATTGCTATTGCGGTTAGAAAAGAATGGTTAATACCTGTTTTATGTGGAATATTCTTGGCTGAGAATTTATCTGTGGTTATGCAAGTAAGTTACTTCAAATACACCAAGAAAAAATATGGCGAAGGCAGGCGCATTTTTAAAATGTCTCCATTACATCATCATTATCAAAAATCTGGATACCATGAAAGTAAAATAGTGACAAGATTTTGGATTGTTGGCATTTTGTTGGCGATTATCTCTATTGTGACTTTGAAAATTAGATAGATGGAAAGATTAGTGATTTTAGGGGGTGGAGAAAGTGGTGTAGGAACAGCACTTTTAGGAAAAAACACAGGTTTTGAAGTTTTTGTTTCAGATAAAGGAACTATTAAAGAAAAATATAAACAAGTTCTTATACATAATGACATTAAATGGGAGGAGAGTAGTCATACAGAATCAAAAATTCTAAATGCAGACTTAATAATGAAAAGCCCGGGAATACCAGATAAGGCTCCTTTGGTAAAACAAATAAGAGCGATGGGTATTCCTGTAGTTTCTGAAATTGAATTTGCATCAAATTTTACAGACGCCACCATAATTGGAATAACAGGTAGTAATGGTAAAACAACAACAGCTACTCTAACACATCATATTTTAAAACAAGAATTAAATGTGGGTTTGGCAGGTAATATTGGTGACAGTTTTGCTAAACAGATTCTTGAAAAGGACTATGAAAATTATGTACTTGAGATTAGCAGTTTTCAATTAGATGATATTATGGATTTCAAACCACATATTGCTGTGATAACTAATATAACTACAGACCATTTAGACAGATATGATTACAAGTTTGAAAATTATATTGACTCAAAATTTAGGATTACTCAAAATCAAACCAAAAAAGATTATTTGATTTATGACGCCGATGATGAAGTGATTAATGAATGGTTAAAAAATAATTCAATTCAATCAACTTTATTGCCTTTTTCACTAACTAAAATTATTGAGAATGGTGCGTATTTAGAAAATAATAATATAAAAATAACTATTGATAACAATCAAATTATTATGCCAACAACAAATCTAGCTTTAGAAGGAAAACACAACATTAAAAATGCCATGGCTGCTTCAACAGTAGCTCATTTATTGAATATCAGAAAGCAAACAATTAGAGAAAGTTTGGAAAATTTTCAAGGGGTTGAGCATAGGTTGGAGCATGTGTTAAAAATTAATAAAGTGCAATACATTAATGATTCTAAAGCCACTAATGTGAATGCAACATACTATGCTTTAGAGAGCATGGAGACACCTACTGTTTGGATTGTTGGCGGTCAGGATAAAGGCAATAATTATGAAGAGTTATTCTCTTTTGTTAATGAAAAGGTGAAGGCAATCATTTGTTTAGGTGTAGATAATGAAAAGCTTTTAAACACCTTTGGAAATATAGTAGATATTATTGTTGAAACACAGTTTATGAGCGAGGCAGTTAAAATTGCTTATAAAATTGCTGAAGCAGGAGATACTGTTCTATTGTCACCAGCATGTGCGAGTTTTGATTTATTTGAAAACTATGAAGATAGAGGAAGACAATTTAAGGCTGCAGTTAGGAACCTTTAATTTTTTTTAAAGCAACAGAATAATAAGAATGCAAACACTATTTGACAACATAAAAGGAGATCGATTAATCTGGGCAATTGTTGCTTTGCTCGCTATTTTCTCTTTTCTTCCTGTATATAGTGCTGCAAGTAATCTAGCTTATTCAGGTTCAAACGGAAGTACTTTCTCATTTTTTGTAAAGCATTTTATGCATTTGTTTTTAGGTTTTTCAATAATGTATGGTGTGCATAAAATACCATACAGATATTTTAGAGGGTTGTCTTTAATAATGATTCCTATAGTACTTATCTTATTAATAGTCACCATGTTTCAGGGAATTACTATCGATGGTGCAAATGCCAGTAGATGGATACAAATTCCAATTGTTGGAATGTCGTTTCAAACATCCACATTGGCCTCCGTGGTTCTTATGGTTTATGTGGCAAGATATATGTCAAAAATAAAGGATAAAGACATCACTTTTAAATCCTCTATTTTACCCTTATGGATGCCGGTATTTTTAGTTTTAATACTTATTTTACCTGCAAATTTCTCTACGGCTGCCATCATGTTTGTGATGGTGGCTATGTTAGTTTTTCTGGGAGGTTATCCTATCAAATATTTACTTGTTATTTTGGGTTCTGGAGTCATCGCATTAACATTATTTATATTAGTTGCTAAAGCATTCCCAGACGCGATGCCAAACAGGGTTGATACCTGGATGAGCCGATTGGATAGTTTTACAAATGGAGAAGATAGCGAAGCTGATTATCAAATTGAAAAAGCAAAAATAGCTATTGCATCTGGCGGTATACAAGGGGTTGGTCCAGGGAAGAGCATTCAAAAGAATTTTTTACCACAATCGTCGTCTGATTTTATTTTCGCAATAATTATTGAGGAATATGGGTTGATTGGTGGACTTTCTTTAATCATTTTATATATGTGGCTACTTTTTAGAATTGTAATTGTGGCACAAAAAGCTGATACCATGTTTGGAAAGTTGTTGGTGCTTGGGGTTGGACTTCCTATAGTTTTTCAGGCCATGATCAATATGGGCGTTGCGGTGGAATTATTTCCTGTTACAGGTCAAACATTACCGCTTATAAGCAGTGGGGGAACGTCTATTTGGATGACCTGTTTGGCAATTGGTATCATATTGAGTGTGAGTGCAAAGAGAGAAGAAATAAAAGAGTTTGAAAATAATGAAGATAATCCTTTAGAAATTTTATCTGAAACAATATAGTTATTAAAGATTAATAAAAGTGACTAAAAAAAGCGAAGCATACAAAATTATTCTTTCGGGCGGAGGTACTGGTGGCCATATTTATCCTGCTATCGCTATTGCGAATAGTTTAAAAGAAAGATTTCCAAACGCAAAGTTTTTATTTGTTGGTGCAAAAGATAGAATGGAAATGGAAAAAGTGCCTCAGGCAGGTTATGATATTAAGGGATTGTGGATTTCTGGCCTACAAAGACAGTTAACATTAAAAAATTTATTATTCCCATTTAAACTAATGAGCAGCTTGTGGAATGCCTGGAAAATTATTAAGTCTTTTAAGCCTGATATAGCCATAGGTACAGGTGGTTTTGCCAGTGGTCCATTGTTATTTGTAGCCGCATCGAAAAAAGTGCCTTGCTTAATACAGGAGCAAAATTCATATCCTGGAATTACCAATAAATTATTAGCTAAAAAGGTCCAAAAAATTTGTGTCGCATATGATAATTTAGAGCGCTTTTTTCCAAAAGAAAAAATAATAAAGACTGGAAATCCGGTGCGTCAGGATTTACTTGATATAGAAAGTAAAATTGTTGAAGCAAAGGATTTTTTCAATTTGAAGCATGGAAAATATACGCTTTTGGTATTAGGAGGTAGCTTAGGAGCAAGAAATATTAATGATTTAATTGAGAAGAAATTAGATTTTCTGGATACTCAAAATGTTCAGGTTATCTGGCAGTGTGGTAAGTTATATTACCCTCAATATAAGATTTACAGCAACACAAAAGATATCCAGGTCTATCCGTTTTTAAATAATATGGATTTTGCTTATGCCGCCGCAGATATTATCATTTCAAGGGCAGGGGCAAGTTCAGTATCTGAATTATGTATTGTAGGCAAGCCGGTAATTTTTATTCCATCGCCAAATGTGGCAGAAGACCATCAAACTAAAAATGCTTTGGCGATTGTTGATAAGCACGCTGCAATACTCATGAAGGAAGAAGATTTAGAGGTTGATTTTGAAAACATATTTTCACAATTAATTCAATCTCCTGAAAAACAAAAAGAGTTAGGGTCAAATATTAAAAATTTAGCATTAGTCAATGCGACTCATGATATAGCTGATGAAGTAGTTAAACTTCTAAAAAAATAATATGAATCTTAATAATATACATAATGTTTATTTAATTGGGATAGGAGGTATTGGAATGAGCGCCTTAGCTAGATACTTTTATGCCAATAAAAAACATGTAGCCGGTTATGATAAGACACCAACTGATTTAACAGATAGTCTTATCGCTAGTGGTATAAATGTTCTTTTTGAAGATTCTATACAATTAATAGATGTTTCGTTTTTGAATATTGATAATACCTTAGTTATTTATACCCCGGCAGTTCCTGGCAGTCATAAGCAATTAGAGTATTTTAAAAATAAAGGATATCAGGTTTTAAAAAGATCTCAGGTGCTAGGTTTAATCACAGAGCAGACTTTTTGTTTAGCCATTGCAGGCACACATGGTAAAACAACTACAACCAGTATACTGGGGCATTTAATGTTTGAATGCAAGGTGCCACTGACAGCTTTTTTAGGAGGAATTAGTGAGAATTATAATTCAAATTTAATCATTAATGGAACGGAAGTTACGGTGGTGGAAGCTGATGAATTTGACAGGTCTTTTTTAACCTTATCACCGGATATTGCTTGTATCACTTCAATGGATGCAGATCATCTAGATATTTACGGAGATGCTTCTGAGTTGAAAAAATCATTTGAAGCTTTTTCTAAAAAAGTAAAGAGCAACGGCAAACTTTTTGTTAGAAATGGTCTTCCATTAAAAGGAATTACATATGGAATTGAAGATCATTCAGATTATTCCGTTCAAAATATAAAAATAAAAAATGGCGCCTATGTTTTTGATGTGAAGACACCAAAAACAGTGCTGGAAAATTTTCAATTTAACCTGCCCGGTAGACATAATTTGTCGAATGCATTAATAGCCTTAGCGATGGCTGTAGAGTACGGTTGCCCTTACCGGCAGCTCGCTAAGGCATTAGCATCTTATAAAGGGGTTAAAAGAAGATTTACTTATCACATAAAAACTGAAAATTTTGTTTTTATCGATGATTATGCACATCATCCTGAAGAAATTAATGCAGTATATCAGGCTGTGCGTGAAATGTATCCCGGAAAAAAAATACTAGCAATTTTTCAACCCCATTTATTTAGTAGAACAAGAGATTTTGCTGATGATTTTGCAAAAAGTTTATCTCAGTTTGATGAAGTGATACTTCTTGATATTTATCCGGCAAGAGAATTACCTATTGAAGGCATAACTTCTGAGTGGTTATTAAAAAAAATTAAAAACCCAAATAAACAGTTAACGAGTAAGATTGAGATGATGCGGAAAATTCATGAAAGTAAAGCCGAGGTTTTACTTACCATTGGAGCTGGTGATATTGGGGAAGAAGTTAAACATATTAAAAAAGAATTTAGCGTTGCGAGTTAATTGGAACTACATAAAGATGATTGTTTTGTTTGGGGCGGTAGCATTCTTATTTGCGTTCTCAACAAATAGAAATGCAGTTAGAAAAGTATCTGAGGTTGATATCCACTTTATAGGGGAAAACAACCTTTATGTAACCCATGAAACTGTTAGTAAATTGTTAATACAAAATCAACGTACTGTTAAAAATTTGGCTAAAGAAACTTTAGATTTGAATCAATTAGAAAAGTCCCTTAATTCTAACCCTATGATTAAATCAGCTGAAGTGTATGTTACTGTAAATGGTGCAGTTAAGGCTGATATTAAGCAAAAAACACCTATAGCAAGAGTGAGTACTAATGAGTCTTATTATATTGATGATGACGGTTTTTATATGCCATTGTCAAGCAATTTTACGGCTAGAGTGCCTTTGGTTACTGGTTTTATAAAAAAGAATGATTTAAAAAATGTTTACACAGTTGCTAATAAAATTAAAGAGGATGAGTTTCTAATGAAAAACGTTATTGAAATTCATCAAGATTTTGACAATACAATTTATTTAAAACTACGTCAGTGTAACTTCGAAGTGAAGCTTGGTAGTGTCAGCTCTCTGGATAAAAAAATCAATAACCTCAAAGCCTTCTATCAAAAAAACCTACATGATAAGACACTTAATAATTACAGTAAGGTCAACTTACAATTTGATAATCAGGTAGTATGTACCAAAACATAAACAATGGAGCATAATATAGCAGTAGGATTAGACATAGGTACCACAAAAATTGTGGCCATGATTGGACGTAAAAATGAATACGGCAAAGTGGAAATTCTGGGAATTGGAAAATCTAAAAGCCTTGGCGTTCATCGTGGTGTTGTAAATAACATTACGCAAACCATTCAATCTATACAACAAGCAGTTCAGGAAGCAGAGGCAGCTTCAGAAATTAAAATTGAAGGTGTAACAGTAGGTATTGCAGGTCAGCATATTCGCAGTCTTCAACACAGTGATTATATTACCAGAGCAAATTCTGATTTGGTTATTGATGAAAATGATATTGATAAGCTTATCAATCAAGTACATAAGTTAGTAATGCTTCCCGGTGAAGAAATCATTCATGTGCTACCGCAGGAGTATAAAGTAGATGGTCAGGCTGAAATTAAGGAGCCTATAGGCATGTATGGAGGCCGTTTAGAGGCGAATTTTCACGTGGTGGTTGGTCAAGTATCTTCCATTAGAAATATTGGTCGTTGTGTTCAAAGCGCCGGTCTAAACTTAGAAGGGATTACTTTAGAGCCTTTGGCTTCGGCAAATGCGGTTTTAAGTCAAGAAGAGAAGGAGGCAGGTGTTGCTTTAATTGATATAGGAGGTGGAACTACAGATTTAGCCATTTTTAGGGATGGTATTATACGTCATACAGCCGTCATTCCCTTTGGAGGGAATGTCATTACAGAAGATATTAAAGAAGGCTGTTCCATTATTGAAAAACAGGCAGAATTATTAAAAATAAAATTTGGCTCTGCTTGGCCCGGAGAAAACAAGGATAATGAAATTGTTTCCATTCCAGGGTTAAGAGGAAGAGAACCAAAGGAGATAACCTTAAAAAATCTTTCAAAAATTATACATGCCCGAGTGGTTGAGATTGTTGAGCAAGTTTATGTAGAGATAAAAAACTATGGTCATGAAGAGCAGAAGAAAAAATTAATTGCCGGAATTGTTCTAACGGGTGGCGGTAGCCAATTAAAGCATTTAAAACAGCTGGTTGAATACATTACAGGAATGGATACCAGAATAGGTTATCCAAATGAGCATTTGGCAGGTGATAGTGATGAGGATGTAACAAGTCCGCTTTACGCAACGGCTGTTGGGTTGGTTCTTGATGGGCTGAAACGCCATGAACGAAAAAGAATTGAACAAATTGAAGAAAAAAAGAAAGATGATGCAAAACCTCAAGACATCATTGAAGAAAAACCAATAAAAGAAAGAAGATCTTTTCTTGATAAGTTGACTGAAAGAGTTAAAGACTTTTTAGATAACGCCGAATAGAAAAGAAAACAGAATAAGATTTAATCAACCATTGAATAACAAAAAGAAATTTAGTATAAATACCAGTAAAACAGAATTTATGAGCAGCAAAAAAGAATTCGAAAGTATCGCATTTGATTTACCAAAAAATCAATCAAATGTCATTAAAGTTATTGGTGTTGGAGGCGGTGGCAGTAATGCTATCAATCACATGTTCCAACAAGGCATTAAAGGAGTAGACTTTTATATCTGTAATACAGATGCTCAAGCGCTTCAAAATAGCGGTGTGCCCAATAAAATTCAATTAGGTCTTAATTTAACTGAAGGATTGGGCGCTGGTGCTAATCCAGATATTGGTGAGCAATCTGCATTAGAAAGTTTTGATGATATTACCAATATGTTAGACTCTAATACCAAGATGGTTTTTATCACTGCAGGAATGGGTGGTGGAACTGGAACTGGAGCTGCTCCTATTATAGCTAAAATGGCTAAGGATTTAGATATTTTAACGGTAGGAATTGTAACCATGCCTTTTCAATTTGAAGGTAAAATGCGTATTGAACAGGCGCAAACGGGTATTGAAAATTTAAGAACCGTTGTTGATTCTTTAATTGTTATTAATAATAATAAACTTCGTGAAGTTTACGGAAATCTTGGATTTAAAGCTGGATTTTCAAAAGCTGATGAGGTGTTATCTACCGCTGCTCGTGGTATTGCTGAAGTTATTACGCATCATTATACTCAAAACATAGATTTACGTGACGCTAAAACGGTATTAAGTAATAGTGGAACAGCTATTATGGGATCCGCTTTAGCGTCAGGGCAAAATAGAGCTCAGGATGCTATAAGAAAAGCATTGGATTCCCCTCTATTAAATGATAACAAAATAACCGGAGCCAAAAATGTATTGCTGCTTATTGTGTCTGGTTCTCATGAAATTACCATTGATGAAATAGGTGAAATCAATGATCATATTCAAAATGAAGCGGGTCATGGTGCTAATATTATTATGGGTGTTGGTGAAGATGAATCTTTAGAAGAATCTATAGCAGTAACAATTATTGCTACAGGTTTTAATGTTGAACAACAAGACGAAATATCAAATACAGAAGCTAAAAAAGTAGTTCATTCACTTGAAGATACTGAAATAAGTGCCAAATTAAAAGAGCCTGTTATCATTGCTCCAGTTATAGAAATGGAAAAAACGGAGCCATCTGTATTTAGACATGTTTTGGAAGTTGAAGATACTATAGAAGAGCAACATGTTGAGAAAACTACTGTAGATAATAAATCAGAATGTAGATTGGATGAAATGGATTTAATTTCTACTTCTGAAATTATTAGAAACATTAAGGTTGTTTATGAAGAAATTAGCGCGAATTTCCAGGAAGAAGATGATTTTATAATAAAACCGGTGACTAAAATGTCTACACCAGTTAATATGATTGAAGAAGAAATTGAAGAAGAACAACAAATCACACTGACGTTTGATTTGCCTCTTTCTGATTCCTATGTGGAAAAAGGCGAAGATGTTATTGAATACAAATTGGAAGATGAAGAGGAAGTTAAGAAAATATCAGTAAATGATTATGTTGAGCTTATTACTGTTAATGAAACAAATGAATCTGGAGATATTCGTTACGCATTAGATGATTATATTGAAATGGAATCTTCTATGAATAAAAAGCCAATGATTAAAGAAGAAATAATAGAAGGTTATGATCAAGAGATTGTTTTTGAGAAAAAAGTTTTAACACCAGTACCTGCAAAAGAAACAGAAGAAGAAATTGATCCTATTAATAGTCCAATATCTGACATGCTTAAAGAACGAGCTGCTGAGCGCCGAAGAAAAATGAAGGATTTTAATTATAAATTCAATAACGCTAAGATTGATGATATTGAAAAAGTTCCAGCCTATAAGCGTCAAGGTGTGGATTTAAAAGAAGTTCAGCATTCATCTGAGACTGATATGTCAAGAACAAGTATTGGATTAGACGATAATGATGAGATTCAATTAAGAAGTAATAATTCGTTTTTACATGATAATGTGGATTAAAAACACAACAATTTAAATTAATTTTTTTTTAAAAACCCCGGAAGTTTCCCTCAGCTTTTTGGGGTTTTTATTATTTTGAAATTTTGTAAAGGAGTAAATGGTCTAAACTTATTTTCTTAGTATCTTTGCAATCCATTAATTATTTATAAAAATGAGTTTACAACAAGATATAATGACTGCAATGAAAATTGCGATGAAGGAGAAAAACACAACAGCATTAACCGCATTAAGAGCCGTTAAATCTGCGATTTTATTAGTGCAAACAGAAAGTGGTGCTGTCGCTGAATTAACGGAAGAACAAGAAATTAAAATACTTCAAAAACAAGTTAAACAACGCAAAGATAGTGCTGCAATATATTTAGAACAAGGAAGAGAGGATTTAGCCTCTCCAGAATTGGCAGAAGCAGAAGTTATTAGTCAGTTTTTGCCTGAAGCCATGAGCGACGAGGATATTAAAAAAGTAGTTGTTGCCACTATTCAAAAGGTTGGTGCTCAAGGTATGAAAGATATGGGTAAAGTTATGGGTATTGTGAGTGGAGAATTGGCAGGAAAGGCAGATGGAAAAACTATCTCAAACATTGTAAAAGCTCAATTGGCTTAGAATCTTTATTTATTAAAAATAATTGGCTGCGTAGTTCAACTGGATAGAATATCAGATTTCGGCTCTGAGGGTTGGGGGTTCGAATCCCTTCGCGGTCACAAAAGCTCAAACTTAATATAGTTTGAGCTTTTTTATTAATATTATTAATACTTTTAATGAAACGCAATTGAATAAATTAAAAGGTGTGTGAAATTTACATAAAACAATAACGTTAAGCTTAAAATGTTGAACATATCATACATGCAAAATTATACGGTAGGCAGTAAAATTATTCTGGGGATATTCATTGCCTTATTATTGTATATGCTTGTACAATTTGCTGTAAAACTGTTAGAAATGGGTTACGTGTTAAAAAACAAAAAGCCCTATTTTGTCCATTTTTACACTTTTATGAGAAAGTTAAATCCACAACAAAATGACATTTTAAAAAATCAATTCAGCTTTTTTAATAAACTTTCTGAAAAAGATAAGACCTTTTTTGAACACAGAGTGGCTTCATTTATTAACGATAAGGATTTTATTGGTAGAGGTATTCAAATAACTGAAGAAATGAAAATTTTAGTGGCATCAACAGCCGTAATGTTAACCTTTGGATTTAGAGATTTTTATATTGGTTTGATACAAAAAATTGTTGTGTATCCGGAAAAATTTTATTCAAAAACAAATAATAACTATCATAAAGGTGAATTCAATCCTAAATTAAAAGCATTGGTTATTTCGTGGGCTGATTTTAAAACAGGTTATGAAAAACCAAAAGACAATATTAATTTAGGAATTCATGAATTTGTTCATGCGATACATCTCAATAGTTTAAACGAGCGAGATATCAGTTCTACTATTTTTACGGATACTTTTGAGGAATTAACTGAGTTACTTAGCAAAAATCAATCATTAAGGGAAGAGTTAACACAATCTCATTATTTAAGAAACTATGCTTTCACAAATCAGTTTGAATTTTTGGCCGTAACCATTGAAACTTTTATTGAAACGCCGCAAGACTTTAAATTACAATTTCCTGAAGTTTATTTCAAAATAAGGCAGATGTTAAATTTTGATTTTGCGGGTTATTGAAATGGTTTTTAAGCAGATTCTACTAACTTACCATTTTTATATTTACCTAAAATAATAACATCTTTACTTCTTTCATATTCTTTTGCAGCTCGATACATTTGATCACTGTTATCTCTACGAATTTTTACGCCACTGTTTGAATTTCTATTTCTAATTTCAATATAATATCCATCTCTAAGTTCTGCGGGTTTAGTTGCAGGTCTTCCCATAATTAAAAAGCTTTTTAAAAAGTTAAAAAATTTGAAGTTTTAACTTTATGATTAAATATAAAACATTTGATTATTACCAATCAAGTTTCGCAAGGTAGTTAAATCTTATCTAAATATTTCGTTAAAAATTTGATAAGGTATATTATTTTTTTATCATTTAATAGTTGTTCTCAATGAAATCAGATAAATGGAATGAATAATATATTTTTGGAAATAAATATCTAATAATAAGAGAGTATTAAAATATATAAATTTTTATGAATTAGCAATACTTTTTAATTCTTTAATGGTTTCTGATTGGTTATTGCTTTTAAATACAAAACTTCCTGCTACCAATACATCCGCCCCCGTATCAATTAGTTTTTTAGCATTTTTACTGGTAACACCACCGTCAATTTCAATAAGCGTAGAAGCGCCTTTTTTGAGTATCAGTTCTTTTAGCTGTTTCACTTTAGTGTAAGTATTGTCAATAAAGCTTTGACCTCCAAAACCCGGATTTACACTCATTACACAAACCAAATCAATATCATTAATAGTATCTTCTAATACATTGATATTGGTATGTGGATTTAAAGCTACGCCTGCTTTCATGCCTTCATTTTTTATAGCTTGAAGTGTTCTATGCAAATGAGTACATGCTTCATAATGCACAGTCAAAATATTACTTCCTAATTCTGCAAAAGTTTTAATATACTTATCTGGGTCAACAATCATTAAATGAACATCAATGGTTTTTTTGGCATGTTTAGTAATGGCTTTTAAAACTGGCATACCAAATGAAATATTAGGCACAAAAACGCCGTCCATAATATCAATATGGAACCAATCTGCCACACTTTGGTTAACCATTTCTATATCACGTTGTAAATTAGCAAAATCAGCTGCTAGAATGGAAGGTGCTATTAATTTTGAACTCATTGTTTTATTTAAAAATTAATTCTGCAAAAGTACTATAAAAAAACAAACCCTCGGTAATCAGCCGAGGGTTCTTTCATCAATCAAAAAACGAACAGTTATGATTAACTGTTTGTAACTGTTATAGAATACAAATATAGTTATCCTAAATATGTTTTTAAAATTTTACTTCTAGAAGTATGTTTTAATCTTCTAATGGCTTTTTCTTTTATTTGACGTACACGTTCACGCGTTAGATCAAAAGTTTCTCCAATTTCTTCAAGAGTCATTGGGTGTTGATTTCCTAAACCAAAATATAAACGAATAACATCTGCTTCACGAGGTGTTAATGTTTCTAAAGCGCGTTCTATCTCTGTACGTAAAGATTCGTGCAATAATTCTCTATCTGGATTAGGAGACTCACCACTATTTAATACATCGTATAGGTTTGAATCTTCTCCTTCTACTAAAGGAGCATCCATACTAACGTGTCTTCCAGAGTTTTTCATAGACTCTTTAACATCGTTAATAGTCATGTCTAATTCCTTAGCAATTTCTTCAGCACTTGGTGGACGCTCATGTGATTGTTCTAGGAAAGCAAAGGTTTTATTAATTTTATTAATAGAACCAATTTTATTCAAAGGTAAACGCACAATACGAGATTGTTCAGCCAATGCCTGAAGAATGGATTGACGAATCCACCAAACCGCATAAGAAATAAATTTAAAACCACGTGTTTCATCAAAACGTTGAGCCGCTTTAATTAAACCTAAATTACCTTCATTAATTAAATCAGGTAATGTTAATCCTTGGTTTTGATATTGCTTAGCCACCGATACAACAAAACGTAAATTAGCTTTTGTCAACTTTTCTAAAGCCAATTGATCACCAGCTTTAATACGTTGTGCTAATTCTACTTCTTCGTCTGCGGTAATTAAGTCAACTTTTCCAATTTCTTGTAAATATTTATCCAACGAAGCGGTTTCTCTGTTAGTTACCTGCTTCGTAATTTTAAGTTGTCTCATTTAATAGTCTCCTGTAATTTTTAAGTGAATTTTCTTTACTATGTGGTTATACGTAATAAAGATTCATTTTGTTACAAAACATTAAATTTTAATTAAATTTTTGTCATTTAAGTTGAGCTCATGCATCATTTCGCTGGTAAACTTGTAATGTCCTTTAGTAGTTATTAACCGAAATCTGTGTGATTTTAATGAACTCAAGGCATGAAGAAACAGCCATTTTGATTTTAGTAATTTTGGTTCTTCGGATTTTAAACTTAATTCAAAATAATGCCTTTGTCCTTCTTTTTCGGCAACAATATCGGGAGTAATATTAATGTCACTCCCTACTTTACTAAAGGATTTTGGAGTTTCATAACCATCGAGATCTGCTTTAATGTGTTCATAACCTCTGTTTTCAAGATAGGTTACGGAGTCGTTTAAAATGTCTGAATACTTTTCTTTGTCAATATAGATCATAGCTGTTAATATAATGAAAAATGACCAGAAAAGCAATTTTGTAAGGGAATGGACTATTATTGAAATGTTTAAATTATAAAAAAGTCATTTTTTCATCCATATTAATACGTTCTTTAGCAATGGATATTTTTTGATGCACGGTTTTGAAGAATAATGTTCGGTCTCTTTCACCAGAAGTTGCTAAAAGTTTTGAGTTAGACATTTGTTTTTGTAAAAATTCATACATCATTTCACACGTGTTTTGATTTTCAATTTTAAAATAATTCAAAACCGTAAAAGGCGTAAAAAATACTTTATGGGAGGGTGTTGTTATCATAAGTGTGTTTGTGAGCATATGCAAATCACATTTATAGAGAAGGAATTTTTTACTATTATCTGAGTCTCCAATACTTTGATTGATGGTTTGTATTTCAACATGATTTATTACGTCATGAATATCGTCACATATCAGTAAGGCCAAATCTTTTGATACAAGACCTGCCTCAAAATAATAAAGTACCTGTTGAAGCGTTCCGTTTATGGTATTGTCACTCCACAATTCTGTAATGTTTATGTTTTTATACACTTCTCCCAATTGAAAGGCACTATTTAATAATGAATCTGGAATGGTTTTCATCCAATCATCAAAAGATATTTTGCTTTTTGCCATTTCAGTGTTTAAATCCTTTAACCATACATACATTTTGTAGCGGGTTAAATAAGAGTCGGTTAACGTGTGGAAAAGTGATATATCCTTTCCAGACCATATAAAGTTTGAATTTTTTATTCTAGAAAGGGGTGTCACATTGTTAAGAGACTGTTTTAACCACATTTCTAATCCAGCAGCATCCTGAATAGTTGGCGACAATTCTGTAACAATGGTATTTTGATTGCCAACTTCAAAAAGTTTGTTTAATGAAATTTTATAATGTCTCGCAAGTTTTACACCTTCTTCTAAAGTCAGATTGGTTTTGAGATTAATCCTTCTGTAGGCAGCATCGTAACCAATATCCAAAACGGTTGCTATTTCATCAACAAAAGAGGTATTGTCTTGTGATCTGGCTTTTAAATATGAAATAAATTGTTCTTGCATTATTTGAGAAATTACAAGCAGGTTACAGTTGGTTTTGTGAAATTTAAGAAAAATATTTTGGTTTTTCAGATAATTCCCTAAACACTTTATCAAATATTACAATTATTTTTGAGTGTTGAATTAAAAGAATTAATATCATGAAAGCAAAATCTAATACTCACATTTCTTTTTTTCAATCATTATTTGACAAATATATCTACTATGTTGTCATTAATAAAAATCATAGACAGTCATTTAAAGACTATTTTAAAACAGAAATGACTCAAACTCTTGACAATTTATACCAAGTTTAAATAACTTCACTTTCATTATTATTCTACTAGATTAAATTTTGGCGAAATAGATTTAATAATTTTTATTCTTTCCAATTTTATAAAGTGCTTCTTAACAAAAATTCTCATAAAATTATTAAAGTATTTATTGTTATATTCGTTTAACAGTTTATTCCCCATAACAAATTATTGACATACTTGATATATTACTTAAGTTTAAAGTGCTTTGGTAATTTTTAAATATTTGAGAATGAATTATGTTTCTATCATTAATTTTTTACTTATAGCGGGTGTAATACAGGGTTTTGGTTTTAACCTTGTGACCATATTTGTAAAAAAAAAATTTAACAAAACGGTCATCTTTTTAAATTTAACCATTCTTTTTATTTCATTAAATAATTTGCAAAGGTGGCTCATTGATAATGAGTATTCATCTGATTTATTTCTCTTAAAAAACCTACTAATTCCTTGGTATTTACTAATACTTCCAATGTTTTATGCCTTTACGACTCATTTTCTGCAAATTGAAAAGATGGTAAAGGATTTTATTAAACTATCCTTAATAATTTTTGTCCTTCAAATTATTATTCGGCTTTGTCTTATATCGTATGTGTATTATGAAGTGCCAGACAGTAATACTCGTTTAATTGATAATTACACGACTGTTGAAGATATTTTTAATTTAATTTATAGTATTTTCTTATTTGCTAATACCGTATTATTTGTTTTTAAAAGGCATAA
>JAHENA010000001.1:111794-115687 GCA_024643405.1 Flavobacteriales bacterium
CTTTAAGCGAATATCTTGGATATTACAATCAATGATGATAAATACTTTTATGATTATCAAAAACAATCTAAAAGACAATTATCATGATACCAATGTTAATATTATACACATTACAAAGGTTCAACATTATCTCAATAAGTGATAGCAACCTTTTGAAAATTAAAACAACTTTACATAAAATACTTGTTTTTGTATTGCTGTTGGTTTTGACCACTACACAAGCATTAAATAATCCTGTGAATGAGACACCAAAGGTATTTCAGATTATTAAAAACGATAAAGTAATTGGAACCATAGATATGAATATGAAGATTTCAGGAGATTCCATAATCTATATTTCTAAAAGTAATATTAATGCCAAAATGATTTTAACTTTTGAGATTATTGGAAAAGAAAAAGCAATCTTCAAAAATGGGGTATTGATTTTTTCTTCAGTATATCGCAAATTAAATAATAAGGTTAAAGCTGATCATAGCATAGCACGTCAAGGAAACTATTATAGTTTAAACCATAATAACAAAACAGAATTACTTGATATCAAAAGTATAGAGCAAAATCTTATTACTCTTTATTTTAAAGAGCCAAAGGGGATTGACTCCATTTATTGTGATAATCAAAACGAAATGATTCAGATTAAATGTTTGGGTCATGGAAAATATAAAGTTGATATATCTAAGGGGAAGTATAATATTTTCTTTTATCAAGATGGGAAATGTGTAAAAGTTGAGGCAGTAAGTCCATTGTTCACTGTGACACTTATACCAGCTGCTTGATTAAAATCATAGTAGGTTGGTTTTAAGGAGGATACATTTAAATATTTAAAAAAATGGAAAATAATTATCAAATAGTCTATTTAATTGCCACATGTTTTATTGGATACTTTATAATTAGTTCTGTTTTTAAAAGGCTTAATCAAACAAATTTAGAAGGCGCTCTAAAAAGCAGTAACGGAATAATGCTAATAAACCTTAAGCATTTTTTAGGAATATTATTATTTGGAGTGATAATTTATATCACTGTTCCTGAATATAGAACATTAGCACATGCTCCTGAAATCCCAAAGTTAGATATCTTGATGTTGTTTTTTCTTATTGCTTTTATGTCGGGTTATCTAGCTTATAAATCTGCAAAAAAGAAACTAAAACAAACCGATATTATATTCAATTACGGGTTAAATAACGTTTTTTATTATTTTACAATTAGATTTATTTTTCTATTTGCTTATGAATTCTTTTTCAGGGGTGTTTTATTCTTCACCTTATTAGAAATAAGTAGCCTTGCACTAGCGATCACATTTACAACTTTACTCTATATATTGATTCATATTTTTGATACTAAAGAAGAAATATTTGGTGCGCTTCCATTTGGAATAGTCTTATGTCTTTTTTCTTATTTCACAAATACAATCTGGCTCGCATTCCTAATTCATGTCACCTTATCGGGGGTATATGAAATATCTGTGTTTATTCACTTAACCCTTAAACAAAAAAAATCATGAAAGTTTTATTAACAGGTTCAACCGGCTATATAGGCCATCAATTAGCTCTTAAACTCGCCAGCCAAAGTTTTGAGGTACATGCCTTGGTTAGAGACTTAAATTCTAAAAATATTCCCATACATAAAAATATAATCCCATTTAAGGGAAATATATGTGATTATGAGTCAGTAAAATATGCCATTAATGAGTGTGATTATGTTTTCCATACAGCAGCTTACACTGATTTAAAATGTAATAAGATTGACAATTTTTATAACACGAATGTTTTAGGAACCACGAATATTTTAAAAGCCGCATTAGATTCAAAAATTAAGAAAGTCATTTATACAAGTACCTTGTCAGTATTTGGTTCAGCACTTTACAAGGTTCCAATTACAGAAGATCAACCGCGTATCTCCTCATATAAGAATGATTTTGAGCTTACAAAAAAGATGTCTGAAGAGGTGGTGTTAGAATATGTAAAAAAAGGAGTTCATTGTTCCATCTTAAATCTCTCTAGAGTCTATGGCCCTGGACTAAACACCTATTCAAATGGTGTTAATAAAATAATATCTAAAATCATGCAAGATAAAGTGCTCTATGTGCCTGATAAGCTCAATATAGAAGCCAATTATGTTTATATAGAGGATGTTTTGAATGCACAACTTCTTGCTTTAGAAAAAGGATTGAACGGAGAAAAATATATTATTGGCGGTGAAAATGAAGATTACAGTGGATTGTTTGAAAGGATTAGAACTATTTCTAAAAGTAAAATTTCAATAGTTAAAATTAATTATAAATTAATCAAAAATGGGTTAGCGTTTATTAATGCTTGTAATAAACTAATGGGAAGTCAGTCTTTAGTAACCCCTAAAGTTTTGGACTCTTTATTTACTAACAGAAGTGCTTCATCAAAAAAAGCGATGTCAGAACTGAATTATAAAATTACACCACTTAATCTAGGATTAGAACGGACTATTAATTTTTTATCAAAATAAATATCATGGGAAAGTATTATGTATTAATTACAGGCGCAAGTAAAGGTTTTGGTAGAGCCATGGCTTTAGAATTTGCAAAACGAGATATGAATCTTGTATTGGTAGCATTACCTGATTCAGGATTAAAGGAATTATCAGCTTTTATAAAAACAAATTTTAATGTTGAAGTCTTTTATTTAGAAAACGATTTAAGTATTAAAGATAGTTACTATGCTATTGCTGAGTTTGTTCAGATTAAAAATATTAATCTGAAGTATTTAGTAAACAATGCAGGGATCCTGAGCAGAGGTTATTTTGAGGAATTGAATGATCAATTTATACTAAAACAAATAGAAGTTAATGTGACAGCGCCTACCATAATAATCAGTCTGTTATTAAAAAATCTTAAATACAATGCACCTGCAGGTATATTAAATATTAGTAGCATGGCAGGGTTTTTTGCACTCCCTAAAAAACAGGTGTATGGTGCCACCAAGGCATATTTAACTTCCTTCTCAAAAAGCTTGGGGAAAGAGTTGAAAAAAGATAATATATCTGTAACAACTATTTGTCCAGGAGGACTGAACACTACTTCCCGTTTGTGTTATCAGAATCGTATAGTTGGTTGGTTAACACGGGAGTCAGTTTTAAACCCAGAAGACGCCGCTAAGATTGCCATTAATGCAATGCTAACTAAGCAACGAATTACAGTGCCTGGTTTTGTAAATAAATGCCTAATGGTTTTAGATAAGTTGTTACCTGAATTTATAAAAGATTATTTAACAAACCGAGAGTTGAACAAGTTTCAAGCTATCCAATAATAAATATTAAAAAACACACGTCATGAAAAATGAAGAATTTAAAGATAAAGTAGTTCTCATAACTGGTTCTAGCAGAGGAATAGGTAAGACAACTGCAATTACTATGAGCAAACTAGGTGCTAAATTAGTTATCAATGGACGTAATAAAGAGCGATTAATTGAAGTTGAAAACCAAATAAAAAATGCAGGAGGTAATGTCATGTCTTATTGTTGTGATATTACAAATCCAAATCAAGTTGAAAAATTAATTGAACAGACTATAAAAACTTATGGGAAATTAGATATTCTGATTAATAATGCCGGGGTTTCAATGCGAGGTGATTTTGCTAATTTAAAACCAGAGGTTGTCAAAACGGTATTTGATATTAATGTTATTGGCACTACCAATACTACGATTAAAGCCCTACCATATATAAAAAAATCTCAGGGAAGTATTGTTTTTGTTTCTAGTGTGGCAGGAATAAGAGGTTTGCCGAGTAATTCTGCCTATTGCGCTTCAAAAATGGCTCTGCGCGCAATTGCAGAATCTATTAGAATTGAAGAAGTGAACACTAATATTCATGTAGGTTTGGTGTTTGTTGGAATCACTGAAATCGAAAAAAACAAAAAAACAATCGC
>JAHENA010000019.1:0-35250 GCA_024643405.1 Flavobacteriales bacterium
GCATCCAGAGAATCACTTTCTCTTTTTGGTAGGTTTTATTTTCCAAGCTATCAATGGCAGCTCGGTAACACGCAATTACTTTGGCAACATACTCTGGTGCACGACCACGACCTTCAATTTTTAAAACTTTTATACCAGCATCGGCCACTTGATCTAAAATATCGATAGTACATAAATCTTTTGGCGACATAATATACTCGTTGTCAATCTCCATCTCAAAACCAGTTTCCTGTTCAATAACCGTGTATTTTTTTCTGCAATTTTGTTTGCAAGCCCCTCTGTTTGCCGAAGAATTATACGAATGTAAACTCATATAACATTTCCCGGAAACAGCCATACACAATGCACCATGTCCAAAAATTTCTATTTCAATCAGTTTTCCAGAAGGCCCTTTTATTTGGTCTTTTTCAATTTGTTCGGTTATTTTTCTTACCTGTCTTAAACTTAACTCTCTGCTTAAAACCATGGTATCTGCAAACAGTGCATAAAATTTAACGGTTTCAATATTAGTGATATTTATTTGTGTAGAAATATGCACTTCCATACCAACCTCTCTGGCAGTCATAATAACGGCCTGGTCCATAGCTATAACCGCTGAAATCCCTGCTTCTTTGGCTTTGTTGATTAAGGTTTTAACTATAGATAAATCATGATCGTATATAATCGTGTTTAACGTCAAATACGTTCTAACTTTTTTTGCTTTGCATCGTTTAACTATTTCTGGTAAATCCTCTAAAGTAAAATTAATAGAGGCTCTCGCTCTCATATTTAGTTGTTCGACACCAAAATAAACCGAGTCTGCACCGTTATCCAAAGCAGCCTGCAAAGACTCAAAATTTCCTGCCGGAGCCATTAATTCAATTTTCTGCATGACCGCCCTTTTATTCTTTATTAATATTTAGGGTTTCAAAAACATTTCTCAAATCGCTTTTGAATGGCAAATGATCTGCTCTCCCTTTTTTAAAAATATCATTACTATTGCCTTTCCCTTTTCTGAGTTCCTTTTGTTCTTTATAAGGCAATCTGTTTATTTCCATACAAGGGGTTGAACAGCAATTTTCCATTTTCTCTTTACATGTATCACATTGAATAAATAGTAAATGACAGGCTTCGTTGGCGCAATTGGTATGTACATCAAAAGGCTGTCCGCATTGGTGACAATTGGATACCACATCTTCACTGATGCGTTCTGCTCTACGGTCATCAAACACAAAATTTTGCCCTAAAAATTTATTTTCAAGATTTTGCTCTTTTACTTGTCTGGTGTACTCAATTATTCCACCTTCCAGCTGGTAAACATTTTTAAAACCTTTGTGCTTAAAATAGGCACTTGCTTTTTCACAACGGATGCCTCCGGTACAATACATGACCAAGTTTTTATCTTCTTTATGATCTTTTAAATCAGCCTCAATAATATCTAAAGAGTCTCTAAACGTATCCACATCGGGCGTGACTGCATTTTTAAAATGACCTATTTCACTTTCATAATGATTCCGCATATCCACTAATACCGTATTTTGATCTTCTATAAAAGCATTGAATTGTTCTGCGCCTAAATGAATGCCTTTATTGGTCACATCAAAAGTGTCATCATTCAATCCATCTGCAACAATTTTATCACGTACTTTAACTTTTAGCTTTAAAAATGATTTATTGTCTTGTTCAACAGCAATATTGAGTCTGATACCTTCTAAAAAACTAATGCTATCTAAATGTGTTTTGAATTCATTAAAGCGATCCGCTGGCAGCGATAGTTGACCGTTAATCCCTTCATGAGCCACATAAATTCTTCCCAGAACGTCTAACGCATTCCAAGTAATAAATAAGTGATCTCTAAACACTTGAGGATTGCCAATTTTGGCATATTGATAAAAAGAAAGTGTTAATCGATTCTTTCCTGCTTCATCGATTAATTCTGATCTTTCTTTTGCACTTAATTTATTGTACAGTTGCATGCTATACTAATGTTTTAAGATTAAAGAATATTAAAAGTGCAAAGGTACATTTTTTTAAAAAAACATGACCATATCCCATAAAAAAAGCACTTTACAATATGCAAAGTGCTTTTTTAAATATTTGAATTAGTCAACATAGGGCTTTCATTTTTGGTTTAGCCACCACTTAATAAAAGCCTATTCTTTCAATAAATTATTCTTGTCAAAATTTAAATTGGACCTTTTCATAGCAAAAAATTTCCCACTATAATAAGTAGATGTAAAATACCAAAAAAGGTTGCGTCCTAAAATTGTATTGTGACAAAAGAAGTGTTATTTTAGCAACAATATTTACTGAAATAAAATTAAAGATGAGCAACGAAAAAGACGCCAAATTAAAAGCACTTAAACTGACATTAGATAAACTTGATAAGGCCTATGGAAAAGGCACGGTTATGAAAATGAGTGATTCACCTATACAAGATGTTGACGCTATTCCTTCTGGTTCTCTTGGATTAGATATTGCCTTGGGAGTGGGTGGTTATCCTCGTGGTCGAGTCATAGAAATTTATGGTCCGGAGTCATCCGGTAAAACCACCTTAACACTACACGCTATTGCAGAAGCTCAAAAAGCAGGTGGAATTGCAGCGTTTATTGATGCGGAACATGCGTTTGACAGATTTTATGCTGAAAAATTAGGAGTAGATATTGATAATTTAATCATGTCTCAACCAGATAATGGTGAACAAGCACTTGAAATTACGGATAATTTAATTCGCTCTGGCGCTATAGATATAGTGGTTATAGATTCTGTAGCCGCATTAACCCCAAAGAGTGAAATTGAAGGAGAAATGGGAGATTCGAAAATGGGCCTCCATGCCCGATTAATGTCTCAGGCTTTAAGAAAACTTACTGCTTCAATTAGTAAAACAAATTGTACTGTTATTTTCATCAATCAATTACGCGAGAAAATTGGTGTTATGTTTGGCAACCCGGAAACTACTACGGGCGGAAATGCTTTAAAATTCTATGCTTCTGTAAGGTTAGATATCAGACGTTCAACGCAAATTAAAGAAACTGACGGCAACGTAACTGGTAATAAAACCAAAGTGAAAGTGGTAAAAAATAAAGTCGCACCTCCTTTTAAAACAGCAGAATTCGATATCATGTATGGAGAGGGCATTTCAAAAGTGGGTGAAATTTTAGACATTGCTGTTGAACATGAAATTATTAAGAAAAGTGGTTCTTGGTTTAGCTATGAAGATACTAAACTAGGACAAGGTAGAGATGCGGTAAAAGCTATAATTAAAGACAATCCGGAACTGCAGGATGAACTAGAACAAAAAATTAAAGAAATTTTAAAAGCTTTAAAATAATTTAAAAATCCCGATAAATCGGGATTTTTTTGTTTAAACACGCAACCTTTTAAACGTCACGGCATCTATTTGGTGAACCCAAATGAATAGAAAATTGCAATGAATCGTTTGATTATAATTACATTATCGTTAATTTTATTTGCTTCTTGTAGCAACGACGATAGGCTTGAATACAGCTTAGAGATTCTACCTGTAGAAAGTGTTAACATACCAGAATCATTTACCTTAGGTGAAGTTTATCCTATAACCGTTAGTTATTTAAGACCTACAACTTGTCATAGTTTTAAAGAGTTCTATTATAGAAAAAATTTAAATGAACGCACGGTAGCTGTTATAAATTATAACCTTCAAGACAATAATTGTGTAGATCTGAGCGATGAATTAGTAGAAGCAACTTTTAATTTTATTGTGACCAGTAATGGAAGTTATATTTTTAAATTTTGGCAAGGTGTTGATGAAAATGACGAAGACCAATATTTAATAATTGAAGTGCCCGTTATAGATTAATGAATTATTAATTAATACGTGTTCGATTTGGGTTTAAAACAACTCATAGAAAATTGTAAGATTAATGATACTCAAGCACAAAGCGAAATATACAAACTCTTTTCGAGCAAACTATTTTCAATCTGCTTAAAGTATTCGAGAAACTATGCCGAAGCAGAAGATAATCTGCAAGATGCATTCTTAACAATTTTTAAAAAAATTGAACAGTTTAAACATAAAGGTTCCTTTGAAGGATGGTTAAAAAGAATTACAGTGAATACTGTTTTACAGCGATACCGTAACGAAAAGGTTTTTGAAATCATTCCTGATGATTTTGCTGAAGATGACGAGATAGAAATTGATGAAGATTCTGTTACCATAGATTATCTTTTGCAGATTATTCAAGAATTACCAGATAGATACAGGCTAGTTTTTAACTTATATGTTCTGGATGGTTATTCTCATAAAGACATAGCGGGAATGCTTGATATAAATATAGGGACTTCAAAATCTAATCTAGCGCGGGCTAGGCAGATATTGAAAAAAACTATTGAAAACTATAAAACAACAAGAAGTTTACAGTCGTTATAATGAAAGAGAGAAAACATATTGACCGGTTGTTTCAAGAAGGCTTTAAAGATTTTGAGGCCACACCTAAGGATGCCATTTGGCAAAATATTGAAGCGAAACTTAATCAAAATAAAAAGAACCGCAGAGCCCTTCCAATATGGTGGCGTTATGCCGGTATTGCAGCTTTATTTTTGTTGCTGTTAACCGTGGGAACCATCTATTTTAAAAATAATAATTCACTTCCCATAAATCAAGTTGTAGACACGGAAAATACATTCCCTGAAAAATCATCTATTCCAAATAATGACATTAATAGTTCTAACAATATTGCGATAGATAACATTGGTAATAGTGATTCTCAGAACCCTTTAAGTTCTCAAAACACAAACAATTTAATTCCATCAGCCAAGGTTAGTACGAATTATTCTGGAACTAATTTGAGTGCAAGAACTGTTAAATCAGGTAACGAAAACCAAATATTGCTTCATAAAAAAGACTCTAATATAAATCCATCTGAAGGAACTACTATTGCCAAAATTGATCAAAAGGATTCTGATCCAGTTATTTCTGAAATCATAAAACCCGATGAGGCAACTTTTGCAAACAATAAAGATATTTCTTCTATGGCAGATAATAAGACTGAAGAGCGCAGCCCGTTAATGAATTCAAATGTTAAGAATAATTCGACTATTGAAGAGGCTATTGCTGAATCAAAAAAAGAAGCTGAAACTACTGATGTAACTAAATGGAGTGTTGGGACTCATGCCGCACCAATTTATTTTAATAGCCTTGGCAAAGGCTCTTCATTAGATGCCCAGTTTAATGAGAATTCTAAGAGTGGTGAAGTCACAATGAGTTATGGTGTGAGTGCGAGTTATGCATTAAATAAAAAACTGAGTATTAGATCTGGTATTAATAAGGTTAACGTAGGTTACAATACCAATAATGTTATTGTTTTTGAATCTATAGGATTAAGCTCTAACTCTAGTGCATTAAAAAATGTTGATACCAATAATCCAGGAGAAAACTTCTCTTTAATAAGCGGAGAAAGTGTAAGCAATCTCAACAATGAACCATTTATTAAAACATCAAATACATCCCTTAATCAGTCTTTAGGTTTTATTGAGATTCCCTTAGAAATAGAATATGCTTTAATTAATAAAAAATTTGGGTTTAATATCATTGGTGGATTTAGTTCATTCATATTGAGCAATAATGAATTGTTTTCTGAATTTAATGGAAACCGTACACGTATAGGAGAAGCCACAAACCTTAATAAGATAAGTTATAGTGCCAATTTTGGTTTGGGATTAAATTATAAAATAACTAAAAAATTAGATTTGAATTTAGAGCCATTATTTAAATATCAAATCAATACATTCAACAATACCTCAGGCAATTTTAAACCCTATTTTATTGGTGTCTATACGGGAATTGGATTAAAATTTTAGGTTTTTGGTTAGGCCTTGATGTTTTTTCAAACTTTTGAAGAAATCTCACAAAAACTGCTCTTTTACTAGGGCAGTTTTTATTTTATGTCTCTTTTCAACTCGTTATAAATTATTTCGAAAGCTACATTATTTAAATCTTTTGTACTATCAATCTTCAGGTCCTTTGTTTCTATAAACTCATGAAATGTTACACGCATTAAACCTGGTCCACCGCTAAAAAAAGAATAAGAAAATCTTTTCTTATTATCTTTAAATGTGAGCGGAACAATAGGTATTTGATGGTTTATTGCTAGTCTGAAAGCACCATCTTTAAACTCATCAAGCAAAATATGTTCTTCCGGAACACCGCCTTCAGGAAAAATACAAATACTTAACCCAGATTTTAATCTTCTCTGCGCCATTAAAAAAACAGCCTGTCTGCTTTTAGGTGAGCTTCTGTCCACTAAAATACACGTGCGTTTATAAAAAAACCCAAATAAAGGTATTTTAGCCAATTCCTTTTTACCAACAAATACAAATGGGTTTTTTACAGATACCAACATGAGCATAATATCAGCCATAGACGTGTGATTGGCAATAAACATGTAGCTTTTATTCTTATCTAGAGTTTGTTGATTTTCAATTTTAACTTTAAAACCCATACCAATTAAAATAAATCTGGCCCAAATACGAGCCAATTTAAAAAAGTAAGGATACCAAGATTCTTTTAAAATAGAAGTAATTAGAAGCGGGAAGAGAATTAAAATGGGTAATGCTACAAGTACGTAAAACCAAATTCGATATAAAACCCAAAATATATTTTTAAAAATTTTCATGTTTTTCAAAAATACACAATTGTATTGAGCAATTCTATTAAAAAAATTACCTTTGTCTGAATATCATTGTTTAGTTTAATTTTAATCAGATTCTCACTTTTGAGAGGTATGTTATGGCAAGAATACTTACGGGAATACAAAGTACTGGAACACCACATTTAGGCAATATTTTAGGCGCGATTATTCCCGCTATTGAAATGGCAAATAACCCACAAAATGATTCATTTCTGTTTATTGCAAACTTGCATACCCTAACCCAAATTAAAGATGCTGAAGAATTGCGTTATAACACCTATTCAACGGCAGCTAGCTGGTTGGCTTTTGGTTTAAATATTGAAAAAACGGTCTTTTATAGACAAAGCGATGTGCCTCAAGTAACAGAATTGTCCTGGTATTTAAGTTGCTTTTTTCCATATCAACGTTTAACATTGGCTCACAGTTTTAAAGATAAAGCCGACAGACTTGAAGATGTAAATGCTGGATTATTTACTTATCCTATGCTGATGGCTGCTGACATTTTATTATACGATGCAACTATTGTGCCTGTTGGAAAAGACCAGTTACAACATATTGAAATGGCTCGAGATGTAGCATCACGTTTTCACGCTAAAATGGGCGAAACTTTTGTAATGCCAGAAGGAAAAATTCAAGAAAATACCATGTTGATTCCTGGAACTGATGGTGAAAAAATGAGTAAAAGTAGAGACAATACCATTAACATATTCTTGGATGACAAAAAACTTAGAAAGCAAATTATGTCTATTCAAACAGATAGCACCCCTCTTGAAGATCCTAAAGACTGGAAAACATGTAATTGTTTTGCTATTTATAGCTTATTAGCTGATGATTCTGAAATTAACACTATGAAAGCCAATTACGAACAAGGCAATTATGGTTATGGCCACGCTAAGCAAGCCTTATATGAACTTATTGTTAAAAAATTCGCATTGCCTCGTGAGCGCTATAATCATTTTATGAGTCATTTGAATGAAATTGATGACGCCTTAGCGCTAGGTGCTGAAAAAGCAAAAATAGTTGCTAATAATGTATTAAATAGGGTACGAGAAAAAGCAGGATATTAAATTGAAAAAACTCATTTGGTTTACTCTAATAATGTGCCTTTCTCAAGGCTTTATGGTTTTGTCTCAGTTACTCTCTGATAATGGCAGCAATTGGATTATAGCGATTGGAATTATATTAATTATAGGTGTTTTTATTCACTTTTTTGTTGAATATAAAAATTTAAATAAGCTCAAATAATTTTCCAGGTAATGGTCTTACCACCCCTTTTAATTCCATATTTAACAGGATTCCTGCAATTTTAAAAATAGGCATGCCACAATTAATGGCAATAGTGTCTAATTGTTGTTTATTATGTTCTTTAAGATAATTATAAATCACTTTTTCTGAATCATCAAGTTCTACAAACAATTGCTTCTGAACACTTGGCTTAACTTTATCTTCCAACTGCCAATTTAAAACATAAGGTATATCTAACGGATTGGTAAGCATAAGGGCCTTTTGATATTTAATTAAATTGTTACATCCTATGCTTTGAGAATCTGTCGTTCTTCCAGGAACCGCAAAGACATCTCTGTTATAAGAATTAGCAATGTCAGCAGTAACAAGGCTCCCACCCCTTTCAGCAGATTCTATTACAATAGTAGCTTCACTTAATCCAGCAATGATTCTGTTTCTTTTTAAAAAATTATTTTTGTCAAAGGTATCACTACTCCAAAAATCGGTATAAAACCCTCCATTTTTTTCTATATCCGCAACATATTTTTTATGCACTTTTGGATATATTTGATTTAATCCATGAGCCAAACATCCAATGGTTTGTAAATTATGTTTTAACGCAGCTTTGTGAGCGGTAATATCAGTTCCATAAGCAAAGCCTGATACAATAATTGGATTATATGGCACTAGTTGTTCCAATAATATTTCACAAAAAGCAATACCTTGAGTGGTGATTTTTCGGGTGCCTACAATACTTATGATGTGCTGATTTTTTAAATGAACAGCACCTGATTGAAAAAGTAAAACGGGTCCATCAATACAATGTTTTAATTTATCCGGATAGTTTTCTTCATCAAAATATAAACAAACAATATTGTTACTTTTAATAAAATGAAGTTCCTTTTCTGCCGCTTTTTGATGACTGGATTCAAATAAATCATTAATTATTACGCTTCCAATACCTTCAATTTTTAATAGATTATGCTTCTTTTCTTTAAAGACTTTTTCAGCAGAACCACAACATGCAATCAGTTTTTTTGAGGTAATATCTCCTATGTTAGTTACATGTTGTAAAGCTAAAGTATATAGCAGTTCGTTTTCTGTCATGATAAAACTTTGATTTAAAGGATACAAGTAACTAATTTTTGCGCTGTTAATAAATAGTTTTCACAAAATGTTATCTATCAACATAATTTTATAACTTTGTTTTTATGCAATTAGAGACCTACATCAGCGATTTGCTATATAGATATGAGTGTGTCACGGTACCTGAATTTGGTGCTTTTTTAACACAACGTGTTCCTGCGGTTATAAATATTACCACTAATGCCTTTTATCCGCCAAAAAAAAATCTGTCATTTAATGAGCAAATTCAGAAAAATGATGGCTTATTAGCTAACTACATAGCTGATGTGGAAAAAATTCCTTTTGAGGTTGCTAATGAAAAAATTCAAAAAAGGGTTAAAATTCTTAAATCGCTTTTAACTCAGGGCGAAACGCTCACTTTTAATAATATAGGAGAAATTGTTTTTAATAGTGACGGAAAAATACAGTTTGAACCATCTTATCATCTCAATTATTTAACAGATGCTTTTGGTTTATCACAATTTGTGTCACCTGCTATCGCCAGAGAAGTTTATAAAGAGGCTGTTCAAACTATTGAAAAAGATGTTCCTGTTGCATTCACTCCTGAAAAACGTAAATCAATACCTTATTTTAGATATGCAGCGGTAGCTGTAATTGCTCTAACTTTAGGTGGATATGTCGCTTCAACTTATTATGTGAATCAAATTGAAACACATAATCAATTGGCTCAAGAAGAAGCGTTTCAGCAATTGGACACTAAAATTCAACAAGCTACTTTTGTAATAGATAACCCACTTCCCGCAGTCACTTTTAATGTTACAAAACAAACTGGTAATTATCATGTTGTGGCCGGTGCTTTTAGGGTAGAAGAAAACTGTGATAAAAAAATTACTCAATTAAAAGCTGAAGGTTTCAAGGCTAGAAAAATTGGTGTTAACAAGTATGGCTTGCATGAAGTTATTTATGCTAGTTACGAAACTGGAGAAGAAGCTCTGAATGCACTTCACGAAATTAGAAAAACCAGTAATAAAGATGCTTGGTTGCTCGTTAAAAAATTAGATTAATTCTTCCTTTTTCTTTTTGAAAATAATTTCATTTTACAGGTGAAAACTGTTTTAATAATAATTAAAACCCTATAGTAAAACGCTAAAATCCTTTTACCTTTGCAACATTATAAAATATCACCTGATGCAAGCAAAAACACCTGAACAATCAAAAACAATAATGACCGACATGGTTCTTCCTGGAGAAACCAATCCTTTAAATAATTTGTTTGGAGGAGAATTGTTAGCGCGAATGGATAGAGCGGCAAGCATTTCGGCAAGAAGACACTCCAGACGCATCGTGGTAACTGCTTCAGTAAATCATGTGGCTTTTAACAGAGCTGTTCCGTTAGGAAGTGTGGTTACCGTTGAAGCCAAGGTCTCCAGAGCATTTAACACGTCTATGGAGGTGTTTATTGATGTTTGGATTGAAGACAGAGAATCTGGAGCTAAAACGAAGGCCAATGAGGCCATTTACACTTTTGTGGCGGTTGATGAGACAGGGAAACCTATTGCTGTTCCAGAAGTTTTACCAGAAACAAAACTTGAAAAAGAACGGTATATGGCGGCCTTAAGAAGAAAACAATTAAGTTTATTGTTGGCGGGCAAAATTAAGCCAAATGAAGCAACAGAATTAAAAGCTTTGTTTATTTAATTAAACCTTTACAAGTTCCAAAAGTCTTATAACTAAACCCAAATTTTAAAAGTTATGAGAACACTTATCGTAATTGCACTAATGTTTTTATTTTTAAACACGACTTCTTGTGCTACACATGTGGCTACCAGATCCAATGAAGTAACCGTTATTAAAACACCTCCTAGACATTATACGGTTGTTAAAGTCAAAGGGGTCAAATATCACTTTTGGAATGGAAATCATTACAGAAAAACCAGAAAAGGATATGTTTACGTTAAGATTTAACCCGCTAATGGCGTCTACATTTTATAAATCCATTCCGCCGGATTTAATGTATTTAGGTTTTCGTAAATAATGAAATTTAAAATAGTATCTCCATTAGACGGATTCGTAAACACCTCTCCAATATCTTGTTTGGTAGTGACTTTGTCTCCTTCTTTAACATATACTTTAGAAAGGTTTTTATAAGCTGTAATAAAATTACCATGTCTAATCATCACAATGGGATTTGCATTTTTTATAACTACAATCCTACTCACTTCTCCATTAAAAACCGCTCTAACTTTAGCCCCTTTTTCTGTTGCAATACGCACTCCATTGCTTCTGATTGATACTGATTTATCAATAGGAGATGGTTGTGTTCCATATCCTAGTGTAACGAATCCTTTTTCTACCGGCCATGGCAATTTACCTTTATTGGAAACGAAATTGGAAGCCAATACCTTTTCTTCAGAAGTTAATGAAAAGCCTACAGAGGTTTCCGCTTTTCCAGCCTTTTTATTAGATTTAACAATAGCTTCTCTTATTATTCTGTCTATTTCTTTATCTATTCTATCGGCTTCTTGTTGCTTCGCTTTTATTTGAGCAGCGTACACATTAATGTTTTTCTTAATTGAAACCATAAGAACTTCGTGTTGTTTACGCTCCTCTTCTAGAGTGTTTTGAACCACTCTGTTCTCATTAATCAATTTTTGCTTGTCTGCCTTTTGTACTAAAAGGCTGGCATTTATACTTTGTAATTCTTCGCTTTTAGTTTTGATTTCCTGGCCTTGCTGTTTTTGATGGTCAGAATATTGTTTCATATATTGCAATCGTTTGTAAGCCTGTTTAAAATTATCTGAAGACAATAAGAACATAATTCTACTCTGTTGATTTTTGCTTTTATATGATTTCACAATCATAGCCGCATAATCTTCCTTGAGCGCTTTTAATTCATCTCGCAGTTTTGTTATTTTCTTCTGATTGGAATTGATTTCTCGAGTTAAAAGATTGGCTTGTTGATTGGTAACAGAAATTAGATTATTAAGAACCCCAATTTTATAATTATAATTAACTATTAATGATAATTGCGATTTCTCTTTAGATTTATTTTCTTGCTGTAACTGATTGATTTTAATAATTTCTTGCCTTAATTCTTGTCTTCTCTCTTCAAGTTCCTGCTGCTTTTTATTTTGAGAAAAACCCATTCCGTTCACAAGCAACACCAAGCAAAGTATCAATTTAAAAATGTGATTTCTACTGTTCATTAAAGCTTAATTTCTTTAAGTCCTGACGGAATTTTAAAGGGAAAACGCAAATCTTCATTCAAAGATACCGCTTTAAATTCCAACTCAATAATCATTTCTTCAGCAGCTTCAACGGCAATAACTTTTATGCTTTCGGGCAAAATTTGTTTATCAACTTGCTGATATGATTTATAATCAATCTGAAGATGTCTATGTTGTTGCGGTTGAGATATTTGTTGTGAAATTATTTTGAAATGAGAAGGGTCTATCAAATAAAACAGTTCAAATAATTCGTTCTGTTTTTTAGGTTGTACCACGTATTCTTTTTCATTCACCGAAGCTTCCAATACATTTTCCTTTAAACTAAATAGGGCTTCTCCTAATAATAAATTTTGAACCTTTTGAAAATCTAATTCAGTGCCTAATAAATCGCTTAAATATTTAAAATCTCCCTCAAAATAGGTGTTGTCTAACTTGTTATAAAAACTCACTTTTTCAGGGGTGATTAATGCTTTAACAACTGATATTGGCGTGGACATTAATAAGATTCTTTCGTCCTTTTCCATTCGCAGGTTAACCGTATAGCCACTTGATTTTTCACCTTGATCTATATCTATTTTTACGCGAGCTGATAAGGTTTTAAATGTTGCCGCCTTTTTGGTGTTCTCCTTAATGAGTTGTTTGGTTGATAAATTTAAATTACCGGAACCAGACTTTATTGTTCTGGTGGATTTACAGCCAGTTGCAAGAACGAATGAAATAATTATAATAACGAATAAACAGCGGCTTTTACGGTGCATATAAGAGTTCCTAATTTGGGGTTTCTAACTTTTTTGCTTTTTCACTAAACGCTTTTGCCTTGGATTCATTGTTTAGCAAAGCATAGGCAACACTTAACTGGTTATAAAAATCAATTTCCATTTTGGTGTCATCAATAATATAATCTAATCCTTCTTCTAAAATAGACACGGCTTCTTCTGTTCTTTTTAGTTTATTCAAAGCCACACCATTTATTAAATATAGTATAGGCATTGATGGGTATTTATCAAGGGCGGATTTTGATTTTGAAGCAGCTTCATCATACTGCATTAAATCAATGTGTAATAACAAAATATTACGTAGAATGCCAAAATTATCACTTTCCAATAATAAGGCTTGCTGAAAATATTCCAAAGCTTTATTCTTGTCTCCTTTAGTTAAATAATATTGGCCTATTTCTACAAATGATTTTGAGGTTTTAGTATCACCTGCCAAGGTGGTCGCTTCAACTAAAGCAGATTCATACTGAGGATTTTTACCCACAAAAGCCACGAAATCTGAAAGCACTTTGAGTTTTGCCTCTGGTTTTATTTGACTGCTTTGAACAACAATCTTCATTGATTCTATTGCTTTTTCAGGCTCATTCTTTTCTAAATAAAACTTATAAAGTGCTAGATGTACCAGTTGAGAATTAGGATTGACCTTAAGTAGTTCCTTTGCTGTTTCAAATGCCTTATCATTTTCATTGTTCTCACTGTAACGATAGATAAGCGCTAAATAATTAGCTTCTTTATCTGGATTATTATCAACGCGTTTTTCTAAATTTTTTATCTGATCCTTTTTCCGCCCTGTAGCAGCATAAATTTGATTACGCATATAATCTCTCGTACCAGAAATTCCTAATTCTTCATCAAGTTCATCTAATAATTTCAAGGCATCGTCAAACTTTTTAGCAGAAATATACAAGGCTACTAACTCTTCTTTGTAATCAGGATAATAACCTACGAGTTGTTTTAGGGTTTTAATGGCTTTATCCTGCTCGTTTTGCTGGACATATAAGTTATAAAGTGCCTCTAAATACCATTCGTTATTTGGTTGCTTGTCTACCGCTGTTTTTAAAGCGTCTTCGGCAGCTCCAAAATTCTTAAGCTGAATGTAATTTTTTCCTAGTTCAAAATATAAAACAGATTGAGAATTATCTATAGCAATGCATTTTACAAGTGCTTCAACAGAGCGGTCATAATTTTCAATACCTTTTTGTTTTAACGCTTCAAAAAATAATTCTTGAAATTGATCTTCTAAATCACCTAAATCATCATCAGGCTTTTTATTAAAATCTACCTGTCCGAATTGATATTGTGGTATCAATAGGATGCCAAAAAAAACAACTAATAAGTAGATTTTATATTTCAATTTTAATTTTTTTGAGTCTGAAACAATAGTATGATCAAATCTTATTCCAATACTGAATAATCGCCGAGACTTACTGCTTTAAAATCACCATCATACGAGACATAATTACCTATCATAGCATCATCTAAATGTGCATTTCGAATGGATGTATTTGTTTGTATTAAACTGTTTTTAATAGTAGCATTTTCTATAATACATTTATCGCCAATTGAAACATTAGGTCCAATAGTTGCATTATTTAAAACGACATTTTCTCCAATAAAACAGGGCTCAATAATTTTAGAGTTGTTGATTTTAATAGATGTTGCAATCATTTGTTCGTCTCCATCAGATTGCAAGAAACCAAGCATTCTGGTATTGGTTTCAACTGTAACAGCTTTGTTGCCACAATCCATCCACTCATCAACTTGGCCAGTTTTAAAAACTTTCCCATTAGCCATCATTCCCTTAATACCATCATTAATTTGATACTCGCCACCATTCACAATGTTATTGTCCAAAACGTGCTGTAACTGTTGTTTTAAAACGCCTACTTCTTTGAAGTAGTATATTCCAATAACCGCTAAATCGCTTACAAAGTCTTTTGGCTTTTCTACCAGTTCAATAATTTCTTGATTTGAGTTTAATTTAACGACCCCAAAGGCTTCAGGCTTATCAACTTGTTTCACCCAAATAACAGCATCGGCTTCCGGATCTAAGCTAAAATTTGCTCTTATAAGCGTGTCTGCATAAGCAATAACCGCTGGCCCTGACAATGATTCTTTAGCACACATAATAGCATGGCCTGTCCCTAACGGCTGGTCTTGTCTATAAATAGATGCTTTAGCCCCTAAATTATTAGCCAGCGCTTTTAAACTATCAACCACATCATCTCCAAAAAAAGCCGGATCTCCAAGAACAAACGCAATTTCATCAATGGGTTGTTTTAAAACCTTGGCTATATCTTTCACCAATCTATGAACTATAGGTTGGCCTGCAACTGGAATTAATGGTTTTGGAACTGTTAAACTATGTGGTCTTAAACGAGAACCTCTTCCCGCCATAGGTACTATTATCTTCATATGATACTGTTTCTTTTTATACTGTTTTTTTTGGTTACTTTGTGCCCGTGCTTCCAAAACCGCCTTGGCCTCTTGAGGTTTCAGAAAGCTCATCTACTTGTTTCCATTCAGCACGTTCATGTTTAGCAATCACTAATTGTGCAATACGTTCACCATTTTCAATTGGGAAATCTTCATTTGAAAGATTGACTAAAATGACTCCTATTTCTCCTCTGTAATCAGCATCAATTGTGCCTGGTGTATTTAATACCGTTACCCCTTTTTTTGCTGCCAGTCCACTTCTTGGTCGCACCTGTGCTTCATATCCTATCGGAAGTTCAATAAACAATCCTGTTTTAACAATGGCTCTTCCTAAAGGTTTTAAAATAATTACTTCTGAAATATGGGCTCTTAAATCCATTCCTGCCGAAGCAATTGTTTCATAACTCGGCAAATCATGCGATGATTTATTGATTATTTTAATTTGCATATTATTTTATTAATAATTGCTTTAATTGGTTTTTTTCTGAAATAAAAATAATTGTCAAAAATACAATTAACATTGGTATCCCAATGCTATATTCTTCTCTAAATTTATAAAACGACAGCAGTGAAAATCCTATTGAAAGAATTAAATAAAGTCCTATTTTTTTAAGATTGTATGGTATGGGATAATATTTTCGTCCATAATAATAAGATAAAATCATCATAATACTATAGGCCACCAATGTAGCAACAGCAGAGGCTTTATAACTAAATTCCTTTATAAACAGAAAATTTAACACTAGGGTGACTATTGCGCCAACAATAGAAATATAAGCTCCAAATTTTGTTTTATCTGTAATCTTATACCATACCGAAAGATTGTGATAAATACCTAAACAGAAATTTGCTATTAATATTATTGGGACCACCCACATGGCTTCCCAATAAGCTTCACTTCTTACTATATAAGGTTTTAAGACATCTGCAAAAACAACTACAAATAATAAAATAATGGATCCAAAAGCCACAAAAAACTCTAAAATAGTTGCATAATTCTTTTGAGGATTTTCGCTTTTAGCATGACTAAAAAAGAACGGTTCAATGCCCAACCTGTAAGCCGTTGCAAACAAAGTCATAAATAATGCAATTTTATAACATGCGGAATACATTCCAATATCTGTGTCTGCAATGTTTGGAGGTAATAATTCCTTCAGAAGGATTCTATCAAAAGTCTCATTGATTGAAAAAGCTACTCCAGCAATTAACACCGGAAAAGCATATCGCATCATTGATTTCCAGAGCTCTTTATTAAAAACATATTTTGTTTTAACATAGAACGGAACCACAATTAGCAGTGTAATACCGCTTGCAATTAGATTGGCAATAAAAATATAACTGATTTCAAAATTTGGTCTATAAATGCTTTCAAAAAAGGCGCCTTGAGGAGTTAAGTTCTTTAATACCAATAAGAAGAATAAATTAAATCCTATATTAATGATAACATTTAAAATTTTAATGAATGCATATCGCATGGGTCTTTGGGTGGCTCTTAACCAAGCGAAAGGAATAATCGTTAGCGCATCTAAAAGCAATATCCATATCACTAAATTGATATATTTAACATCAATATCTATAATCCTTGCTATCTGATTTTGAAATATTAATGCCAATATAAAAAACCCAAAAGATGAAATTATTACAGAAATAGTCGAGGTTCCAACAACTTGATTTTTTTCATTTTCCTTATTAAAAAAACGAAAAAAAGCCGTTTCCATTCCATAAGCCAAAACCACATTAAATAGCACAAAATAAGAGAAAATAACAGAAACTTGTCCATATTCAGCCACTGAAGACAACACTCCTTCTGTAGTATAAAGTGGTACTAAAATAAAGCTCAACATTCTAGGTAAAACAGTGGCTATACCATAAATAAATGTTTGCTTAAATAATGTTTTGAGTACGCCCAACGGTTCGTTTTTATAGGGCTAAAAATACGGTTTTAGCTATTCTAAACCAAAAATACATTATTCCTTATTGCGAGGCGCACTTGGATATGCAAGTAATGGTTTTTCTGAAAGATTATCAATCATAAAATACTTGATTTTAGCTGCTTCTTTGTAAGAAATAACACATTGATTATTCTTTAGTGTGGGCCATTGTTTTAATATAGACCTATTGACTTGATTTCCGTATTCTGCATAAGGCTCATTACTCATAATGATATCCTTTTTTCTGTTTAAATCCGTCATAAATCTTCCAATAGCTATGGATTCATTTTTAACTTCAAGTTTAACGCCTTTACCTTGAAAATAAACACTGTCTAATTCTATTTTATTCAGATTTGAAATAATAGGAATGTATATATCGATTCCTGAACCTCCACCTTCAATCCCACCAATCCATTGTTGGTAGTAACATTCTCCAATTTGGATAGGACTACTGGCTTGAGTTTTTTGGGCGCTTCCGCATCGTGACACAAGAATCCCTGTACAACATAAGGCTAGAAACAAAAAGGTGTTTTTTATATTTTTCATATCATTTTAAAGATAATATAAACAGAATATTTCAAAAGTGATGCCATAAAAAAACCCTCATTTTTTATGAGGGTTTTAAATTATATAAAATTTGTTGATTTAAACTCAGTTTAATTATTTAAAGCTTCTTATCTTTTAAACATTTGAATCGCTTCGCTTTATCTAATTGTTTAAGGCTTCTCTTCTTTTAAACATTTGAATCGCTTCGCTTTATCTAATTGTTTAAGGCTTCTGCCCCTCCAACAATTTCAAGAATTTCATTAGTAATCGCAGCTTGTCGGGCTTTGTTATAAGTTAATTTAAGCTGATCTCTAAGCTCTGTAGCATTGTCTGTAGCTTTGTGCATAGCCGTCATACGTGCGCCATGCTCGCTCGCAAAAGAATCTCTAATTCCTTTATACAATTGTGTTTTTAATGACTTTGGAATTAATTGTTCAACAATTTCTACTTTTGAAGGTTCAAAAATATAGTCTAGATTCACATTAACTACTTCTTGAGTTGGAACAATTGGTAAAAACTGCTCTGTCATTACTTCTTGAGTTGCTGCGTTTTTAAACTTATTATAAACAATTATTATTTTATCATACTCAACAGAAACAAATTTATGCATCAATACTTGAGCAATATCAGCAACATTGTCAAATGTTAAATCATCAAAAACACTACTCTCATTTGCAACAACTATTTTTTTCTTGGAAAAAGCATCATTCCCTTTTTTGCCAATGGCATATATTGATACTTTTTTGCCAGCATATTCGTTACTGATTAACTGTTGCGTTTGTTTAATAATATTTGAATTAAAAGCACCACATAAGCCTCTGTTTGAAGTTATAGGAACAATTAATACATTTTTAACTTCGCGTTGTGTTGAAAATTTGCTGCCTGTATCTGCATCTAAAGTTGCACTTAAACTTTGTAAAAGTTCTGTCAACTTATCCGCATAAGGACGCATTGCCGTAATAGCATCTTGAGCCTTCTTTAATTTTGCAGCAGACACCATTTTCATGGCGCTGGTAATCTGCATCGTAGAAGATACTGATGTTATTCTGTTACGTATTTCTTTTAAGTTTGCCATATTTTAGTTGTTAGTATTGAGTATTCAGTAGTGACTTGATTAACTCACTACTCAATACTAAAATCTAATTATGCTTTATATTTACTTGATAAATCTTTTGCTACTGCAGTTAAAGTGTCAGTAACTTCATCTGTTAATTTTCCTGCCTTTAGAGTTGCTAAGACATCACTGTGTTTCGCTTTTAAAAACTCCAAATAATCTCTTTCAAATTCCTTAACTTTTTCAACAGGCACATCCCTTAATAAGTTTTTAGTTCCTGCATAAATGATAGCGGTCTGATCTTCAACTTTAAAAGGATCATTTTGAGCTTGTTTTAAAATCTCAACGTTACGTTTTCCTTTTTCAATAACATTTAAAGTAACCGCATCTAAATCTGACCCAAACTTAGCAAATGCTTCTAGTTCACGATATTGTGCTTGGTCTAATTTTAATGTTCCTGCAACCTTTTTCATTGATTTAATCTGTGCGTTACCACCAACACGAGATACAGAAATACCTACGTTAATTGCTGGACGAACACCAGAGTTAAATAAATCACCATCCAAGAAAATCTGTCCATCAGTAATTGAAATTACGTTGGTAGGTATATATGCTGATACATCTCCTGCTTGTGTTTCAATGATTGGCAATGCTGTTAATGACCCTCCTCCTTTAACCAAAGGTTTTAAAGAATCTGGTAAGTCATTCATATTCTTAGCAATCGCATCATCATTAATAATCTTTGCAGATCTTTCTAACAAACGTGAGTGAAGATAGAAAACATCTCCAGGATACGCCTCACGTCCTGGTGGACGACGTAATAATAAAGACACCTCACGATAGGCTACCGCTTGTTTTGATAAATCATCATATATAATTAATGCTGGACGACCAGAATCTCTAAAATATTCACCAATTGCAGCACCCGCCATTGGAGCATATACTTGCATTGGCGCCGGATCTGATGCATTCGCCGCAACAATAGTAGTATAAGCTAATGCGCCTTTATCTTCTAAAGTTTTGGCAATTAACGCCACGGTTGATGCTTTTTGACCAACGGCAACGTATATACAATATACAGGCTGCCCTGCATCGTAAAATTCTTTTTGATTTAAGATGGTATCAATACAAACCGCTGTTTTACCTGTTTGACGATCCCCAATAACCAACTCACGTTGACCACGTCCCACTGGTATCATGGCATCAATAGATTTAATACCTGTTTGTAATGGCTCCGTTACTGGCTCACGGAAAATAACACCAGGGGCTTTACGCTCTAATGGCATTTCATAAGTTTTACCTGCAATTGGACCTTTACCATCAATTGGTGTTCCTAGGGTGTTAACAACACGCCCAACGATTCCTTCACCTACATTAATAGAGGCAATTCTTGAAGTACGCTTAACAGTCGAGCCTTCCTTAACTCCTACTGAAGCTCCTAGTAATACAATACCAACATTGTCTTCTTCAAGATTTAGTACAATACCCTCTAACCCGCCTTCAAACTCAACTAGTTCTCCATATTGAACATTTGAAAGTCCGTAAGCACGTACAATACCATCACCAACAGTTAACACTGTCCCTACTTCGTCTAATGACGCAGAGGCGTCAAATCCTGCAAGTTGTTGTTTTAAGATTGCTGATACTTCAGCTGGTTTTACTTCTGCCATCTTATATTTAATTTAATGTAAATTCTCTTTTTAATTTATTAAGCTTATTAGAAACACTCGCATTAAACTGCTTGTCTCCAACCCTTAAGATGAAACCTCCTAATATGTTTTCATCTACTATATTTTCAAGAACCACTTCTTTTTTAGTTAGCTCTTTTACTTTGGCCAGCACTTTCAATTCCAATTCTTTTGTCATTGGAAATGCGGTGGTCACTTTAGCAACTTCTTTTCCGTTAAGTGTATCATATAACGCGCTATACTGAATTGCTATTTCATTTAAAATATTAACTCTTTTATTTGTAATCAATACATCAAACAAGTCTAAACTTATCTTGTTTAACTTAGGAAATACAGCTAATAAAACCGCTTTTTTTACTTCAGATTTAATCACAGCATTATTAAGCATATTATTCAACTCCATATTTTCAGAAATAGTACTCGCCAATAACTTCATGTTGTTATTAACTGCATCCGCCTTTTTCTGATCAGTTGCTAAACTCAAAACTGCTTTTGCGTAACGTATTGCTGCCCTTGCTCCTGCCATCTAATTCTAGTTTAATTTAGCTTCTCCTAACATTGACTCTACCAATTTCTCTTGCTTGTCTTTATTAGATAATTCCTGACGAACTACTTTTTCGGCGATTTCAATTGATAAACTTGCTACTTGTGCTTTTAATTCAGCAATAGCCGCTTTCTTTTCTGATTCAATAGATGCCTGCGCCTGTTCAATTAATTTTCCAGCCGCTTCTTTCGCTTCTCCCTTGGCATCTTCAATCATTTTATTTTTAATATCACGCGCATCTTTCAACATGGTTTCGCGTTCTGCTCTTGCTTCTTTTAACAGTTTTTGATTGTCTGCGTGAAGGTTTTCCATTTCTAATTTTGCCTTTTCGGCAGAATCCAATGCGTTTTTTATTCCTTCTTCTCTTTCATTAACTGAATCTAAAATTGGCTTCCATGCGAATTTCTTAAGCAAAAACACTAGTGCTAAAAAAAGTACTGTTTGCCAAAAAAACAATCCTAATGAAAACCCTCCAAATAATTCTTCCATAATAATTTATTTTTCTAAATCAACTTCTGTTTAATTAAAAAGAAGTGCTATAACCAACCGTTATAGCAACTTCTTTATTTGTCTTAAACTGCGAATAAAGCAGCAAATCCAATACCTTCAATCAACGCTGCTGCAATAAGCATTGCTGTTTGAATTTTACCTGTAGCTTCAGGTTGACGAGCGATTGCTTCCATAGCAGAACCACCGATTCTACCAATACCAATACCTGCTCCAATTACTACTAAACCTGCACCTACGATAGCTGGAATCTCCATAAAATATATATATTAAAAATTAAACATTCAATTTATTAATGTGCTTCATCATGATGATGTTCTTCAACAGCCATACCGAAGTAAAGCGCTGAAAGCACTGTAAAAATATACGCCTGTAATGCTGCTACTAACAATTCTAAAATTCCTAATACAAACGCTAATAAAAATGACAATGAACTCCCTAACCAGTTATTAAAAACAAACATCATTCCTATGATACTCATTAACACAATATGTCCTGCCGTAATGTTAGCATACAAACGAATCATCAGTGCGAACGGTTTAATAAACGTTCCTAATAACTCAATTGGTGCTAATATTATTTTCATTGGTACAGGCACTCCTGGCATCCAGAAAATGTGTTTCCAGTAATTTTTATTTCCTGAAAAAGTAGTAATCAAATAGGTGATGATTGCCAAACAAAAGGTTACAGCAATATTATTTGTCAAGTTCATTCCAATAGGAGTTAAACCAAAAAGGTTCACAATCCAGACAAAGAAAAATACGGTTAATAAATAACTCATGTATTTTTTATAATGCTTCTCTCCGATATTTGGAACAGCAATTTCATCACGAACATAAAGAACAATAGGTTCTAACAATCTACCCATTCCTTTTGGCATTCCCTTATTGCTTTTATATGATTTAGCCATTCTGCTAAACATAAAAAACAAGATTGCGAAAACCATAAAAATCATGGTGACATTCTTGGTTATAGAAAAGTCTAAAGGCTTTTCATTTGTTGCATGATGATGTTCATCTTCAAAAATTTCGCCATCTGGCCCATCTACCTTGTATATTTTAGAGTGGTGTACCCTATAAAAGTTCCCATCAGCCTCTGCAACTGATTCACCATGGTGAAATTTAGAGGATAAAAACACTTTTAATCCATTATCCCATAAAATTACTGGCAATGGAAATCCAAAATATTTGTGTTCACCTTCATTAGTTTCCCATGAATACAATCCAAAATCATAAGAATCAAGCAAGTGGTGTTGAATATATTCCTTTATTTCTGTTTTCTTATCTGACGTCGGCTCTTGATTTGATTGCACCTCAGTATGGCCTTCTTGCCCAAATGACATAAAGGATAAGAAAAATAGTAATAATGTAATTGGTTTTAAAGTTACTTTTATATGCATATCACTCTAAATAATAGTGGCTTAAAAATCGCTGCAAAGGTATGTTTTTATCTCAAAAACAAAAACAATTTTATATTTTATTTCATTAAGGTCAATAAAGCCCTTTCCCTTCTTTATTATTCTAATTTATTTAGCCATTTACTAAGGCTAAATGTTTCTAAAATCAATCCCGAACTATAGGGAATAAAAAAGGCAGCAAATTCCAATTTTGAAATATGATTGTCTGTTTTAAAAAATGGATAAAAAACGATAAAAAACACAATGAATTTTAAAAAACTACCTGCTAAAAAGAGAAACCCCAATTGGGATTTATATTTCTCTTTTAAAAGATAAAGCGAACCAAAAACAATTATTATTAAAGCAAAATTAACCAAATAACACAACACTATTCTATCGTCAAATAATGGAAAGTTCAATGTCTTTAAAATTCCTATATGAATAAAAAAAACAACTCCTAATAGAATTGCTGCTTTAATCGTAAAATCTGTAAAGGGGTTACGCATTAATACTTTATTCTATTAACTTGCTTAATAACAGCGTACAAAGAAATAGCTACACCTAAAAGTGTCATGATAATAATAAAGAGCTTTTCATCATTATTAAATTTAGTGTCCAGCCATTTTCCAAAAACCACAAATAAATAGATAGTCACACCCATTTGAATAGCAATTCCAGAAAGTACAGCTACATTTTTAAGCGGTTTTTCCGGTTTCTTGCTCTCGTTGTTGTCCACTTTTATTCATTTCTTTAACCGTACCTTTCATGATACAGGTCACGTTAAATGTTGCTCCTGGTTCTACAGATAATTTACCAACTATAACGTCCCCTTCTATATGAGCTGTTGACTTAAGGGTTAAAACGCCAGATAACGTAAGTTTCCCTGAAAACTTCCCTTCAAAATGAGCTTCTGTTCCTTGCAAAGTGCCTTTGATAAAACCAGATTTACCCACAACTACTTTTCCTGAAGTAATGATATTGCCTTCAACAGTACCGTCTATTCTAAAATCACCTTCACTATTAAAATCTCCTTTAATTTTAGTGCCTTGGGCAATAATATTTTGGCTTGATGTATTTTCTTCCATGTGTTTGTTTTTTTTGTTATCAGAAAACATAATGCTATTAATTTATTTATTATCGTTATTTAAATACGTGTCTAAATTTTTATGAATTTGAATTATTTGATAATTCACTGAGGAAATCACAAAAAATGGTTTTTTAATTTTCTTTTTATCCTCTATAGATAATAGTTGATCAAAGGTGTTTGCAACAACTTTGTTTTTTAAACCATGCACTATTACAAAAGTTGTATTGGGATTGTAAACATCTATAGATGTATCCAAATCATAATATTTGATGTTTTTTAAAACCTTAACCAATGTGTCTTTAAAAGCTTTGATTTCTGAAGCTTCCCCTTTATCAAATTGAAACACTACTTTATAATTATTGGCAAGACTGTCCAAAGCAAATTCCTTGTTTTGTATTCTTGGTAACAGATTAGTTTCTATCTCTTGTGCTTGTTGACCCTCTGGAGTATTGGCGAAAGTTATTGCAACATAGTTGATAGCCTTGCTATATGGATCGTAACCATATAAGCGACCTGTGGCCGTAGCTTTTAATAATTCCAGTTTCGGCACAATTGGTTCTCCATCAAAAACATTAATGTAGTTTTCACATTTTGAAATTACCTCAGCATATTCCTGATTTTCATGCTGTTGATAGATGCTTTCATAAACACTTTCCGGGCTGTTTTCGTCTTTCAAATCTGCTAATTCCGGATTGCTTAAAATAATGGCATAACGGGAGTCTGGATAATTTGAAATAATATCTTTCTGGGCAATTGTTGCCTCACCCGTTTGTCCTAAAAGCTCATAGATTTTATATAAATTATATTTTGACGGTAAGATTAATCGCTCTTCCGGATTGTTTTTCAGCACTGTTTCAAACTTACTTTTTGCTAAGTTATATTCTTTAAATTTTTCTTTATAAATCAATCCTAATTGGTAGTAAGCAAAGTTGCGCTCCTTAGAGATACTATCGATTTCTTTTGATTCGGTTGGAATTTTAGAAATATAAAATTGTGGGTCATATAATTCATCCGCAGTAGCATCTGCAAATACTTCATTGTTTAAAACAGGATTATTGGGGTTTGATATTCCTTTGTTTGACCATCTCCAGTCATCTTCCAAAGATCGATTTCCCCAAATTTTTACAAATTCATTTTTTCCATACCCTACCGTTGTGGGATTGTAAAAATAAAATAAACTAGATTGATTTGGCAAGCCGCCTCTTGGTGTGTTTGGGGTGATGCCTCCGGTGTTATTATTAACGGTTATTAATCCATTATTTCTATCGGCAACTTCTTGTTTTTGCCTTTCTTCTTCAGCTTGAATTTTTAATTTTTCTATAAAAGATTCAAAAAATATAATTTTATCAGCTTCAGGCAAATCCACCAATCTTAAAATACTGTCATTTACCTGCGCAACGTCTTCGTAATAAATAACATCTTCTAGATTGTCTCTTTTTCGTTTTATAAGACGATACGGTTTGGAATTAAGCACTAAATTGCTCATAGTACTATCATAATAGGCGCCAGCTTCTTTATACTCTGAATAATCAAAACTAATATCACCTAATATCTGGTAATTCCTGGCTCTTAATTCTTTGTCCCTAGAATTTGTTCTTAAGGATTTGTTGTAATAAGAAATGGCCAAATACTCCGATTTATTATTTAAATGATATTGACCTATTTGATGATAAATTTTGTCTAAAAAAGGTCTGTTCTCTCTATCTTCTTCAAGTTTAGTTAATAGTTCTAAACAGGCTGATTTGTCTCCGTTTTCATAATCGAAGTTTTTAATTTTTTCCAGTTGAGCACTAATTAAATAAATGCGTGGCGTTTTTCTGTTGAGTTCAATAACCTTATCAAAAGCAATATTCGCACTGTCTTTATAGCCTAAAGTGTTGTACAATTGCCCCTGAATAAAACGATATCTGCCCTGCTCATCATTGTTCTTAGTATTATTTGACGCTATTTCTAGTTGTGTAATGGCCGTGTCTACAGATTTTGTGTTTAAATAGGCTTGGGCCAACATGGCTGTAGCATCAGCTAAATCTTGATTGCTTAATTTTTCTCTCTCTAAAAGACGATTTAAGTTTTTTATAGCGAGCTCATCATTATCTAAACGGATATTGGTTTTTTCTCTCCAAATTTTGGCTTGGTTAATTTTATCACTTGCAGGGTATTTATAAAGTATATAATTAAAGGCTTCAAGTGCTGGTACAAATCTTTGGTCAAAGTACCTTGCTTTTCCTAAAAGCAAATACGCTTCATCCATCTGTGGGTTTTCTTCTTTACCCTGAATGTTCATACTATGCTTTTGAATCGCTTTAACCGCCTTTTCTTCAGCTCTATTAAAATTTTCGTTTTTGCTTTGGCCAGGAAGTATGATTTCATCAATAATTTGCATACGCTCTATGGGTAAAATATCCCAATAGTCATCACTATAAGCATTATTAAGCGATTGTTTACCTTCTTCTAAAGCTACATACCCGTTATATAACGCATTATATTCTGCCGTAACCGCATGATAATTACGGCTCATAAAGCTGTCCTTTTTTCGCGAACAACTGGTTACAAAAATTGAACTTAATACTACAACTAGTATGAATTTTAAAGATGTTTTCAATACCTGTCTGTTTGGTCTAATAAATAACTATAAACTCCTGCTTATATTATGCAAGAAGGTAAAAATAAGCATCTTTTTTGATTAACGTATAAAATGAATCGACTTTTGGATGATGTGTTAATTAGCAAAATGAGCTTCTAACTCTTTTAGCGTTGCGGCATTGGTTTCAAGGTCTTTTACAATCTCCCCTTTTTCAAGAACTACAATGCGCTCACAAACATCTGTGACATGCATTAAATCATGGCTTGAAATAAGTACGGTTACTCCTTTTGACTCTGCCAAATCTTTAATGATTTGTTTTAATCTAATTTGTGTTGTTGGATCTAAATTAGCAAATGGTTCGTCTAAGATAATGACTTCGGGATTACCAATTAGGGAAGCTACAATTCCTACTTTCTTTTGATTCCCTTTACTTAAATCTCGTAAATATTTTTTTTGCTTTAAAATTTCACCATGAAAAAAATCTTCAAATTGATTTACATAGGCGTCTACATCGGCCTTGTTTTGACCACGCAACTCTCCAACAAAATAAAAATATTCCTCAGCTGTTAAATAGCCTATTAAAAAACTTTCATCAATGAACGACGATGTAAAAGGTTTCCAATCTTCACTTTTATGAACGAGTATTTCTTTATTAGTAATGCTTCCTGTTGTAGGTTTAATTAGATCTAAAAGAAGACTAAAATAGGTGGTTTTACCGGCACCATTATTACCTACTAAACCAAAACTTTGTCCTTTTGGAATTTCTAATGTTTCTATATTTAAAACGACATTGTCGCTGTATTTTTTTGACAGATTTGATGTTGTTATCATAATTTAAAATATTAATTATCTTGACTGAAAGCGTCAATCATTTTGTACTTAGATCTCATGTACTTTTCCGTAATAAAAGTCATTAGTTTTTGATGAAATACAATGCCCACAATTCCTAAAATGGCCAATACAAGGCATCCTATTTCAAATCCGGCTAAGTAATAACTCAATGCAAAAATCCCTAATGGTACCAACATAAGTGGAATACCAATAAGCCATTGAACCGCGCCTGTTCCTTGATAATTAAACGCCGCTCTTTGATTTAAATCAATTTTTTTTCTATTGAATGAACCACCTAGTAAAATGACGTGTGTGTTAACACCTAAGTTGTAAATGGCGGCTGCGAAATGAGCCAGTAAGATTTTCCATCCAAAATATACATAAGGAATACTAAGAACAAACAAAATAATAACGCTTAATGCCATTAGGGTATATTTTGACTTTAAATACTGTTCATACTTTATGTTTTGACTCATGAGCAGTTTATAATATCCACTATCCCATGCCGGGATAAACTGTCCAAAATTTATTAGGAAGATACCTGTAACAAAAATACCTATGAAAGCAAAAAACCATGGCATGTCTTGATAAACGGGTTGTGGATAAAAAAACAAACCATAAAATAATCCAATAACTAGTATCCAAACAGAGGACTTTGAACGTTTATTACGCCAGATTAATTTTAAATCTAATTGCATAAAAGGCGCTATGTCTCCAAAATTTCTAGTCCATTCTAAATCTGACGCATTGACTTCTTTAATTTTTGTTTTTAAAGAACTGTCTAAAAACAATTTATTTCTTAAAATGCGAGCATTTATTAGATATAAAGCAGCAAGAATTAAAATTAAGACAATTATTAAGACGGGTGAATTGTAAATGCTTTCAAAACCTTGCCCAATTAGCCGGGCAAACGAAATAACTCCAAAATGATTTAAAGCAAACAATCCGCCAACAAAAAGAATTATAGGCAGAAAAGATAATTCCGTTTCAGAAGAATAACTCTCAATAATAAAGTTTAGAAAGTTAATGATGAGTGTAGCAAGAATTAAAGACAACATCCAGATTAGTACTGACGAAACGGGATAGCCTTCAAAAATTAAGGTGACCCCAAATGGTATAATTGCAAAAAGCGGAAGTATATTAAAAAAAGATGTAGCGGACTTCCCTAGTACATAATTAACAATCTTGCGTGTTTTAATGGGAAGCGTAAGCAAAGGTTTCGCTAACATTACTGGTAACTTTTGAAAAAAGAACCTAAAAACCAAGTCGGCTAATATCCAATAAAACAATACGTCATTTACGATTTTTAAAGGATCCTCCTGGGGGAACATTTTTTTTAATCCTGGATATAAGGCAACTCCTAATATTAAAAAGATAGTTAAAAAATAAAGTGCCAAAAAGCCCATTAAAATTTTTAACGCTAGCCCTTTTCCAAAGCTTGCAGACCTAACAAACGATTTCCATTCTAATCCTAAAAATTTAAAAATCATAGGGTTTGTTAATTATATTTTTGTGCAATAGCAGATACTTCCATTCCCCAAGACTGACCAAACGACATGGCTTTTTGAGTAAGCCCTAATTGTTTTTCAGCCAGTTTTTTCCCTAAATCTGTATTATAAAAAGTAACTAATTCTCCTATTTCTTCTGACGTGAATTCAGTCATATACAAGTCTGCCATTTTTTCATATAAGCCATCTAATGTCCCGTTGGCTTCTTTAGTATATGCTTCTTTGTTTTCTTCTGAAACCATCGCTCCAATTTGTGCTATTGCATTTTCAAAAGCGGCGCCTGCGCCAGTAATTTTTATGAATTCTACTGTTTGATTTTTAAAGTTAGTGTCCACTTGTGCTTGGGTTGCAAAAGCAACTGTAAACATGCCTATTAGAAAGATTTTTCTCATTGTATAAAATTTAATGGTTAATATAATAATTGATAGAACGTTTTATAAGTACATTTTTTCTTAGAATTGTTACAAACAAAGTTAAAATTTACAAATCAACTTTAGTACTTTTGTAAAAAAAATAACGCATGTCTTCATTTCATAATCTCTCAGTAAAAGAAATCACAAGAGAAACCAGTAAATCAATTAGTATTTGTTTTAACATTCCGGAAGATTTAAAAGCGACTTATACTTTTAAAGCAGGCCAATATATTACCTTAAAAACTACTATTGATGGTCATGAAATAAGACGCGATTATTCTTTATGCTCGTCTCCAAAAAGCGGAGAGCTTAAAGTAGCCATAAAAGAAGTAAAGGATGGTACTTTTTCCGCTTTTGCAAATAACCAAATAAAGGTAGGTGATGTTTTTCAAGTTGCTCCGCCAAAAGGGCATTTTGTTTTTGAACCCAATGATTCTAAAACAAAAAATATTGCTGCTTTTGCTGCAGGAAGCGGTATTACACCTGTACTTAGCATCATAAAATGTGCTTTAGAGGAAGAGATTTACAGTAAAGTCATTCTGGTTTATGGCAACAAAACCACTGGTGATACTATGTTTTTAAATGACCTTTTAGAACTACAGCATCAATATAAAGATCGATTTTCTATTCAATTTGTGTTTAGTCAAGCTCAGGAAGATGATGCTATTTTTGGTAGAATTGAGAAAAGCACCGTCAATCTTATTGTGAAAAACAAATATAAGCATATTGATATTGATGCCTTTTATCTTTGTGGCCCAGAAGCTATGATTCAAACGGTAAAACATGTGTTAACTGACCATGGTGTTAAGGAAGACAGAATCCATTTTGAGTTGTTCAAAGCAGCGAAACCTTCTGAAATTGAAGAAGAAACAACCACATCAAGTGGTAATACTAAAATTACCATTATAGTTGATGAGGAAGAAACTACTTTTGAAATGTCTCAAAAACAATCCATATTAGAAGCAGCTTTAGATGAAGATGTTGATGCGCCTTATTCTTGTCAAGGTGGGATTTGCAGTAGTTGTTTAGCCCGAATAAAAGAAGGTAAAGCAACCATGAGACAAAACAATATTTTAACTGAAAATGAAGTGGCGGAAGGTTTAATTTTAACTTGCCAGGCACATCCTACCACACCAACAATTGTGGTAGATTATGATGATGTTTAAACGGTTCTTTAGATAACAGATTTTATTTTATCAATTATGGTTTTGGGCTTAATAGTCCTGGATACTTCCTTATAACTTTCTGGGAATTTATTTCCAAAAACTGAGGTTGGAATTTTTGGATATTTATTTCTATCAGACAACAACATGTTCTCTTTTGGCTGGTTAAAGGGCACAAAACCAGCATATGGATGCGTAACACCCCAAATGGTGATTACTTTAACTCCAAACATAGCTGCAATATGTGCGTTACCTGAATCCATAGAAAGCATCACATCTAAATTTGAAATGACATCTAATTGCTCATCAAGATTTATCTTTTCTGCCAGATTAACGACGTTTTCATAAGACTCTGCCATCTTATTTAAAACTTCAACTTCCTTGTTCCCACCTCCAAACAAAAGAATTTGGTGGCCTTTAGAAAGTCCTTCAACAACTTGTTTCATTAAATCTAAAGGATACATTTTTCCTTCATGAGCTGCAAACGGAGCGATACCAATAAGTTTCATTTGATTATTACCAATCAAACTTTTGAGTTTAGTATTTAATATTCCTTTTTTAGGGAGTTTTGGATTAGAAAGATTAACTGGAAAATCTAATTTTTGAAATACTTCAGCATAACGCTCATGGGTTGTTTTAAGTTGCTTGAAAGATTGCCCAGAAATCAACTCTTTTTTTTCCTTTCTTCCCTTGTCTATTTGAACAAAATTATAACCGCCGAAAAAACATTTTAAAATATTTGAGCGTAATACATTATGTAAGTCTGCAATCGCATCAATGTGTTGCCATTTTAATTCTTTTGATAATTTATAGAGTCCAAAAACTCCTTTGTGTACCCCTTTAACATCTGCCACAAACACAGTTGTATTTTCCAAATCTCTAAAAAAGGGTTTGAAAAGTTGAGTGGTAAGAACTGTTATTTTTAAATTGGGGTATTGATTAACCAATGCTCTTAAAACAGGAACTGTCATGGCAACATCTCCCATTGCTGAAAGCCGAATAACAAGAATGTGGGCGTGTTTATCGGGCATCTTTTTTTAGTAAACTAAAATTAAAAGGTGTTGAGACTTATTTTTGAGTTCGAAGCACCGGATTTAGTTCGTCATCATTATACATTTTCATTTGCTTATACACTTTCATGTATTTGTCTCCTTTTTCAATATCAGCAAGTAACGTATCAATAGCTGTAGATAAGTCCACACGTTGTTCCAATAAAATATCTAACTTTTTTTGACAAGCGCTTCTATGTTCAGCAGAAGCATCTTTTCGAGTCGCTTCTTCATTCATGTGATATATTTTCAAAGCTAAAATAGATAAGCGATCAATTCCCCAGGCAGGGCTTTCCGTGTTTATGGTGGCATTGGGCTTTGATTTTACATCTTTATACTTAGTAAGAAAATAGCTGTCAATATATTCAACCATATCGGTTCTGTCTTGATTAGAAGCATCAATTTTACGCTTCAATACTAAGGCTGCAACTGGGTCAATTTTCGGGTCTCTAATAATGTCTTCATAATGCCATTGAACGGTATCAATCCAACATTTTCTGTAAAGTAAATGTTCTAATAAATCACTTTCAACATACTTGTTTTTAAAAGGTTGATCAACAGTATTGATGATATGATATTGATTAATTACGTCTTGGAAAATGGCATTGGCTTTTGATGTAAACATGATGTAAATATTTTAAAGTGCAAATATACTTCTAATTAATTAACTTTACTACTCAAAACATACTAAGTCACAGATGCATATTCACAATTTATCTCATCAAAATTCCTTATTAAACACTTTTATTTCAGAAATAAGAGATGTCACCATTCAAAAAGACCGCATGCGCTTTAGAAGAAATATTGAGCGTATTGGTGAAGTTTTAGGTTATGAAATGAGTAAAGTTTTAGATTATAATTCCGTTGAAATTAAGACGCCATTAGGAACTACTAAAATGAATTTAGCTAAAAAAGACCTTGTTTTATGCTCTATTTTAAGAGCAGGGATTCCACTTCATAACGGGCTACTCAACTATTTTGACGCTGCTGAAAATGCTTTTATTTCTGCCTATAGACATCATGAAGGAGATTCTGATAAATTTGAAATCATTGTTGAGTATTTAGCTTGTCCAAATTTGGAAAATAAAACACTCATTTTAGCAGATCCTATGTTAGCAACAGGCAGATCAATGGTTTCTACTTTTGAAGCTTTAAAGCCCTATGGGAAACCAAAAGCCATACATTTGGTCAGCACGATTGGTGCTCAAGAAGGCGTTGACTATGTGTCCAATTATTTTTCAAAAGACACCCATTTATGGATTGCTACTATTGACAAAAAATTGAATGAAAAAGGATATATTATTCCTGGATTAGGGGACGCAGGTGATTTGTCTTTTGGAGAAAAGTTACAACATTAATAGAAGAAAAGGAATTACTAATAACAAGGATATAAACAATTCTTTAAACCACTTTTCTTTAATACTTTCAATATAATTACCGATGATTATAGCTAATGGAGCAAATAAAAATAAAAACTCACTGCCGTTTTTTTGTGGTGATAAAATTGCAGTAACAAAGGCAATAATTACGTAAACAAAAATAATTTTAAATGAAGGTCTAAAAGTCTTCTTTTTTTTCTGGACAAGTTTAACATAATAAATAGAAGCCCAAACTCCAAAAGAGAATAACAGAGTAATGGCAATTAAATATTGCATGGTATTATAGTTACTATAATTATAACTGGTAGAAGTTGATAGATTGATTATCTCAAAAAAATTATTGTAAAAAACCACCGACGCACTTATTGAAATGACAAATACCGTGGCTAAGCCAGCAAAAGGAACAATCCAGTTTTTTACTCTATTATCTGTATATAAAAGCAGGGTGGCAAAAATTAAAATAAAAAATAAAATCGCCCAAAAATAAAATAGTGTAGCTACAGCAAACCAAATAGCTGTATCAAATAGCTTTTTCTTAATTTTAATTTGAGTTCTAAGACTTAAAAGGCGTCTTAAGCCAAACATCACAAAAATATTTGCCATTAATACACTCCCATCTAAAGTGCATTGAGGCAACATTAAAAAAAACAAGCTAAATAATAAGATTTGATAATGATTGTTTTTAGATAAGCTGTTTTTAACAACTATAAAATTAAAAAGTAAAATAGTAAAAAAGCACACTACAAACCAAGCTGTTTTTTCAATGAAAAAACTAACAGAAACAGATTCTAAAAACGGTTTTAAATTAACAACCGAAAAAGCCAAGAGCATTATAAAAAAAACAATGACAAAATTTATTGGCTTTGATTTATTAAAAATACTTGTTATCATTAACTCTTTTTGTATTTTTGCTCGGTAAATATACTAACTATGAAAGATTTCTTTTACGCTATACAAGATTTATTTGTAAATGTTCTTTTTGCTCCTTTTGATGCTTTAAGAGCATTAGAGCTTAAAAATTGGTGGGGTGCAAACGGTATGTCTTGGCTTTTTTTAATTATAGGTTTCGTTGCATTTGCATATTGGATGCTGCAATTAAAATCTTTTAATGATAATAAAGAAGAGGATAAAAGCATCAGTGCTCATTCCTATTTATAAGTCAAATCCTATATCTTTCCGATAATACATCTTATCAAAATGTAGTTTTTCTATGTTTTGATAAGATTTTTTTATGGCCTCCTTATAAGTACTCCCAAAGGAAGTAATAGCCATAACACGTCCTCCAGATGTCACAACTTTGCCCTCATTAATAGTGGCGCCCGCATGAAAAGGAATGGAGTCTTTAATATTGTTAATTCCTGAAATCACTTTACCTTTTTCATAAACTTCAGGATAGCCTCCAGATACCAACATAATGGTGGTTGCAGCCCGTTCATCAATTTCAATAGTTATTTCATTTAAAGTCTCATTTGAAATTGCTTGCAATATTTCAACAAAATCATTTTTTAATCTAGGTAAAACTACTTCCGTTTCTGGGTCACCCATTCTAACATTATACTCAATTACTTTTGGATCGTCTCCCACTTTGATTAGACCTATAAAGACAAATCCTTTATAAGGTAATTTGTCCTTTTTAAAACCATTAATTGTTGGTTTTACAATACGTTCTTCTATTTTATCTAAAAACTCTTTAGTGGCGAATGGTACCGGAGAAACAGCTCCCATGCCACCAGTATTTAATCCGGTATCGCCTTCCCCAATACGTTTATAATCTTTTGCAGTTGGCAAAATTTTGTAATTTTTACCATCAGTAAGCACAAAACAACTTAATTCAATTCCATCTAAAAACTCTTCAATTACTACTTTTCTGCTAGCTTGTCCAAATTTAGCATCCACCAACATGCTTTTTAATTCAGCTTTAGCTTCTTCCAAATTATTTAGAATCACTACCCCTTTCCCTGCTGCCAATCCATCTGCTTTTAAAACATAGGGCGGTTTTAAGGTTTCTAAAAACATATAGCCTTTATCAACTGTTTCTTTAGTAAAACTTTCGTAAGCTGCCGTTGGAATATGATGTCTTATTAAAAACTCTTTTGCAAATTCCTTGCTTCCTTCAAGTTCGGCGGCTTTTTTTTGCGGACCAATCACAGAAACATGACTTAAGTTTTTATCAT
>JAHENA010000019.1:35350-37730 GCA_024643405.1 Flavobacteriales bacterium
TAAGCTGCCGTTGGAATATGATGTCTTATTAAAAACTCTTTTGCAAATTCCTTGCTTCCTTCAAGTTCGGCGGCTTTTTTTTGCGGACCAATCACAGAAACATGACTTAAGTTTTTATCATTTAAAAAGAAGTCATGAATACCCAACACCAAAGGATCTTCCGGACCAACCACAACCATGTCTATATGTTTTTGCATAACCAATTCCTTAATCGCTTTAAAATTAGTAACACTAATATTTACATTAGTTGCAATTTCAGAAGTCCCAGAATTTCCAGGAGCCACAAATAGATTTTTACATAAAGGACTTTGTGCAATTTTCCAAGCAAAGGTATGTTCTCTTCCGCCAGAACCAAGAATTAAGATATTCATTGTGTGTGTGTTTCTTTTGATGCGTAAAAATAACGGCTTTTAATCTTAAAAAAGAATTATTATAAAAAGAATTAATAAATCATCTGAATTAATGTTTTCTGAAATATTTCTTTACTTTACAGCATCATTTTTATATATTAATTTTGAAGTTATTTAATTTGTCTTTATGGTTTAATGGGTTTCCTATTAAAAAGGCTAAACTAGCTATTAGTAATATTCAAAAAATGAATAGTGCGGTATTTGAAAACTACCAATCTCAAAAAAAAATTGAGATAGTAGATTTTCATTTAAAACATAATCCTTTTTATAAGTCATTTGCCAAAAAAGCCAATCCAAATGATTGGAACAGTATTCCCATAATGACAAAACGTGATTTACAACAGCCTTTGCAAAACAGATTGTCAGAAGGTTATTCAAATAATAACGTTTACATAAACAAAACCTCTGGGTCTTCTGGTGACCCTTTTATTTTTGCAAAAGATAACTATTGCCACGCTTTAACTTGGGTTGGTTTTATCAACAGATATAGTTGGTTCAATTTAGATTTTAACTCTTCTATACAGGCGCGTTTTTATGGCATCCCATTAGACAAAAAAGGCTATTATAAAGAACGATTTAAAGATTTTTTAAGTAAGCGCTATCGGTTTTCTGTATTCGATTTAAGCGACGAACAACTTAAAAAAAATCTTACCAAATTCAAAACAACAAAGTTTGAATATATAAACGGTTATACTAGTTCTATTGTACAATTTGCAAAATACTTAAAACAGGAAAAGGTCGTCTTAAAAACTATTTGTCCATCGTTAAAAGTTTGCATTGTGACCTCTGAAATGCTTTTTGAAGAAGATAGATTTCTTTTAGAAGAACAGTTTGGTGTCCCAGTAGTTAATGAATACGGCGCTGCTGAGTTGGGCTTAATTGCTTTTCAAAACATTAAAAAGCAATGGGTTGTAAATACTGATGATTTATATGTTGAAATTGTTGATGAAAACAATTCTCTGGTGCCTTATGGAAAAAAAGGACGAGTTGTCATCACATCCCTTTATAACAAAGCACACCCTTTTATTAGGTATGATTTAGGGGATATTGGCAAACTTTCAAAAGTAAGTACTTTACAAGTTCCCGTTCTTGAATCTTTAGAAGGAAGAACAGACGATATAGTTAAACTACCAAGTGGCAAAAAAGCGGCTGGGTTAACGTTTTACTACGTTACAAAAACAATCATTGAAGATGATAGTAATGTTAAAGAATTTATTATAGAACAACTTAAAATTGACGCTTTTAAAATAAGCTACGTGAGTGTTTATGAGCTTTCTGAAGAAAAATTAACCACTATTAAAAAAGCCATTGCCAAATATTTAGAACCTAACCTAGAAATTTTATTTGAACGAAAAACAGTTTTAGAACGCTCTAATAGTGGAAAGTTAAAACAGTTTACATCTTATTTGTAGAGATAACTTGTTTTGATTTTACAAAGAAGTGTTCGTTTAAAAAGATTAGCATATAATAAATAGATTTTAAGGTTGAAAACCCTACTCCTTTTTTGTAGACTAAATAATTATATTTAATAAGATTAAGCTTGTTTGAAGACATAGAGTCTTTTCTTACCCTGTAATAAGCTAACGATTCTTGGACGCTTTTAGCAGGCTTGCCAGACTTTTTAATAGCCGATAACCACATTGCCCAGTCTTGTCTTTTTCGTAAATCAGGAGCCGTTATTTTGCCTAAAACTTTAGCGTTATAGATACCTGTTAGATTTCCAATGTAATTGCTTTTTAAAGATTTCTTATAAGTAAGCTCAGGTAATGCCTTTATCAATGTATTCAGTGATTTACCTGTTTCATTAATTTGTTCGTAACTACTAAAACAGACATCGCAGTCTTCCGTCTGCATAAAAGTAATTTGTTTTTCTAACTTATCTGCCTTCCATAAATCATCTGCATCCAAAAAAGCGATATAATCTCCTTTAGCCTCCATAATTCCCTTATTTCTGGAAAAGGCAGCACCTA
>JAHENA010000020.1:0-5813 GCA_024643405.1 Flavobacteriales bacterium
AATTAACTTCAATAAAAAATCCACATTTATAAGTTACAAATGTGGATTTCAATTCATTAAAAAGGAATTACTGTTAGCTTAAAAGTTCTTTATACAAGTTGCTCATTACCAGTTTTGGAGTTCTGTCTACCTTAAATAATCCCCAGTGTTTTTCAGGCTCTAAGGGTTCAGGAGAACCTTTCCAAGGTTCATCAAATGCTTCAAATACAAAGGTCAGTATCTCTTCACTTGTTGTCCATTCCATCAAATCATTGTAATATATTTCCTGGTTTTCTTCACTGACATGTTCTTGATGAATTCCTCTCCCGTTGGAATTGGTTGCCCATCCTGCCTCTGTAATAACAATTGGTATGTCAGGATATTTATTTGCTACCGCATAATAGTTTTCTTTAGTATACTCCAAGGAGTCATGAATGTGTTTATACTCCCAAACAGGATACGTATGAATAGAAATAAAATCCACCTCCTGAACCAATGGTTTAAGCTTATCCAACCAGGGCACATAATTCTCACAAAACGTAACCGGTTGCTTGGCTCCTTTTTTAATCATTTTAACATACTCAATCACACTTTTAACAGACACGTAATGATCCGTCCAATCAACGCAGGCTTCATTCCCCGCCGATAATGAAAAAATAATCTCAGGATACTTATTGGCAAGTCTAATAAGTTTTTCAATTCTCGCAATGTTGTAACTCTTGTTTTCAACAAGTTTCTCCTCGGTATAGGTTACACCCCACGGACAACCAAAATTATTCATCTCAGCCACAATATAAGCCCCCAGCATTACTTTAAAATTGAGATTTTCCCTTTTTATAACCTCAAGAACAATGTCTGAATGTTCATCACAATCATAAAGTCTCAAATACTTCCAATGACCATGCAGAATTAAAAGGTCTTCCTTAATTTCATCATAGCTCGGATAAATTCCTCCGGGTTGTTGACCTTCTCGAAATCCAGAATAACAGATAGCATTTCCAAATGGAAGGTTTAATTTATTGGTTAAGTTCATTAATAACAATTACATTAAAAAATAATTAAAATTTTAGTTTTTCGTCTTTATCCCAAAGACCCCAATAAGCGCCTACATCACCTTCTGCACCCACTTTCCACGACTCATCAAAAGAAGAAAAATAGAACATTTCAATATCATCTTTAGCAGACCAAGCCTGTGCATTTATAAAATATTTCATAGCATTTTCTGCAGAAGAAACAGCTCCTTTAAGACTGCCACCTTCACTTGGCCATCCGGTTTCCGTAATAATAACTCTCTTGCCATGTCCTGCATCAGCCGCCTGACCATACATCGCTCTCATGTGGTTTAAAGAATATTCCTGTGGGCATCCTTCCCAATAAGGGTAACAATTTGCCAAAATAACATCACAAGCCTCCGTAATTCTAGGACGATGTGAAAACTCATAATACGCATCTACATAACCCACTGGTATTCCTGGCAACGCCTCTTTTACTCTATTAATATACCCTATTAATTGATCTTCTGTTAATTCCTTACGGTACATCACCTCATTACCAACCGCAGCAATGTCTACACACCCTTCTTTAGCTAAAGTAATCAATCCTTCTATTTCAGCTTCATTCATTTCCAGATCATCACCCAACCAAGCCCCAACCAAAGTTTTAAGACCTTGTTCATGCGCTATACGAGGAATATGTTCGTTCCCTTCAATACAAGAAAATGAGCGTACCCACCCTGTATAAGGTTTTATAATCTTCATTCTTCTTCTTACTTGCTCTTCAGTAATGATATCGCCTGGTTTTTGGCCATCTTCATACATACTAAAGCATAAACCATGCATGCCGTTTTCAAGGGTTTCTCTCCAAAGTTCTTCTAATTTCTTTAATGATAATTTACTGAAATCTACTCCAGCATAATCTGAATAGTCGGTTCCGCTTAGCGAAAATTGACGTTCTTTTCTATATGACATTGTAATTTATTTTAATATTAATTTTATAATTCTCCTCTACGTTCTACGAGTATTTTCTTTATTTCCGCAGCTCTTGTTTCATTAAGGCTGTATTTCCACATGACAAAAATAGCTAAAGCAGCCGTCGCTGCCGGAATAACGATATCGGCAATACGCAAATCTCTAATGGTTTCTGCTGTTTGAACAGCAGCATTCCCGTCAAATCCTACAACTTTTAAAACTAAGCCTCCTAAAACTAAGGCTAAAGCCTGACCTAACTTTACCATCCACCAGTAAATGGCTCCAAAAGTGCCTTCTTTTCGTGGCATTCCGTTTCTCAATTCATCCAAATCACATACATCGGCAGTCATACTCATCATCAACGTAAATAATCCTCCTAAACCAAAAGCCATAAATGGCACTGGTAAAAATATAAGCCAATGATAATCAGGATTGAAGCCCCACCATTTTAAAATATAACCCACTATGGAAATGGCTGTTGAAATTACAAAAGCATTCCTTTTTCCCCAATTATTAGCCATCCACGATACAATGGGAATCACTCCAAATGCAGTTACAACTGCTGTTATAGTAGAAAACCATGCCGGCCAATTTCCCGCGGCTCCAAAATCGCCATTAAACATATAATAAACAATGATAAAGTAACTAAAAGACGCTACCAACTGGAATCCATTAAATACTAAAAAAGTAGCACCACAAAGTTTCATAAAAGGTCTGTTTTTAGAAACCTGTACAATACCATCTAAAAGGTCTTTTAAATTAGAAAACATGGTTTTCCAAGTGATTTTCTTTCTGTTTTCCATATTTGCAGAATCAATTCCTTTACAAAAAATGGCTGGTAATAATCCTAAAATTAAACAAACAGCTCCAACAATTATAGAAAGCCTTCTTACACCAATAGCCTGCGTTTCAAAAAGATCTGGATTTGCAATAAGTACCCAAAACCAAGGTACTATCATCCAGGCAATTTGGCCAATTGTTTGAGAAAACGCCATGATCCTTGTACGTTCGTTATAATCAGATGTCATCTCATACCCCAACCCTATTAATGGTGTCGCGAACATGGTATTGCCAATCAAGAATACCATAGACATGATTAGAAAATACCAAAAATTATAATTTACTGAATCCTCAGGGTCTAATTGCCATAAAACAATAAAGAATATGCCACTTAAAATGGCTCCTACAAAAATATACGGTCTTCTGCGGCCCCATTTTGACTTTGTGTTGTCTGAAATAAAACCCATAATAGGATCTGTAAGAGCATCAAATATTCTAGGAAGACCGCCTAGTAAGCCTGCTAAAAAAGGATCCATGCCAAAGGCTGTTAACAAAAAGAACATGAAGATTCCTAATGCGCCAGGCAATAAATTTAGAACTAAATGCCCTGCTCCAAAAGCCATTTTCTGACCTAATGGGACTATATCTTTGGGGTTTGTTTTGTGATGTGCCATCTTATTTAGTTTATTGTTAGTTATTATTTAGAATTCTATTTGTTATTTATTAGGGATGACTATTGTTTGAATAGCCTGTCCGTTTATTTGTAAATCAATGGTGTTTTCACCTAATCCAACGCTTACGCCTTTTGATTCAGCTTCCTGATTAAAAATCACGACTGCGATAGACCCATCGGGATTTTTAGCTGCAGTTACCATTAAATGGTCGTCTGAATTAGTAAGCCCAATTCTCACAGCTCCTGGTCTAATGAATTTGCTAAAATGAGCCATTGTGTAATAGATAGGTGTAAAGTATACTTCATCCAGTTCTGGATCAACAATAACCGGTGCTAAACACCAATTTTTAAACCAGTTTGGTCCACCCTGTTTGTCAAGAACCATATTCCAGTCAATCCAGCCATCAACCCAATTATTTAAACAGCCTATAATATCTCTTGCATATCGATTGACAGGAGCATATTTAGGATGTAAATACTTTTGGTCTTCCGGTGCCCAATCCCAACCCCAATCTGTTGCTTCCTTCGACCAGTACCATTGGTCATCCTGCCATTTTGGAATTTCAGAATCACCACATGCCTCCGTTTGTATTAAATATTTGTTTGGTGCTTTTTCATGCGCATATTGCAATGACTCTGGAAAATAATCATACGTACTGGCATACCAATGTATAGCAGCGCCATCTAAATATTTTGAGGATGCTTCATTTTTATACATCACATCAATCCATTCTTTTAACTCTTCGCCACGATTTTGATCATATCCCAGAATTTTAACATCATGGCCATCTGCTTGAAGTTTTGGCCCTAAGTGTTTTTCAACAAAATCAGTCATCTCATCTGCTGTAAAATGCATACTTTCCCAGTTATTATTGTTGCCTAAAGGTTCGTTTTCAACTGTAAAACCCCAAATATCAATACCTTCTGCTTTATAGGCCTCTATATATTTTGAAAAGAATAACGCCCAGGTATCATTATATTCTGGCAATAATTTTCCCCCTCGCCAATCTTTGTTGTCTTTCATCCATGGTGGCGCCGTCCAGGGTGAAGAGATTATTTTAAAACCATCCTTTGATATGGCCATGGCCTCTTTAATCATGGGAATAATATCATCACGATCTTCTTCAATTGAAAAGTTAGTCAACTCTAAATCACCTTCTACGGGTGCATATGAATAATTACTTAATGAAAAGTCACATGAATTCATATGTGTACGCGTAAGAGAATACTTTGCGCCATTCTCACCAAAATAAGCTTCTAAAACTTTTTCTCTGTTCTCTTTACTTAATTTATTTAATAAACTGGCCGATGCTTCAGTGAATGACCCTCCAAAGCCTGTAATTGTTTGATATGTTACCTCTGGATTCAATTGAATCATTACCGGATTATCACCAGAAATAAATTCTGTGATTTGTTTTAGTTTATTTCCATTGGCTGAAGTTTCATAAACCTCAGCGATTAATTTTTTTTGACTATAGTTAAGCATCGGTAAAGCCATAATTATATATATGTAAATATGGACTGTTTTCATAGATTATGTTTTAAATATCTCATTAATGAGGTGCCGAAATTTCATTAGCGGTTGGTGGCACCAACACCTCTTTCATTAATTTATTTTTATCGCCATCATAGGTTTTAATTATAGGATTTCCATTTCTAGATAAACCTTTAAAAACGCCTTTGTCAACTAAATCCCATAAAGCATATTTTGCATGACCTTCTAAGGTGAATAACCCAAAATGGTTTTCAGATCCTTTCTTGTTATGCGAATCTTTCCACTGTTCATCAAATGCTTCAAAATAAAAACAGGAAATTCCGGCTGAATTTGTCCATTCCCTCATAAGTTTATAGTAAGCTCCTTCTTTATACTCATCAGTCGCTTTTGAGCCTTTAGGTCCATAATGACCATCTGATATTGTTGCCCAACCAGTTTCACCTATATGTACCGGCTTGTTAACCCCTAAACTTTTCATGTAGTTTGAAACACTATCATACTGAGCCTTTGCAAACTCTCGAGCGCGAAGCATCGCTGCATCAATTTTTTCAATTTTTGAAAGACTTTCTTCCTCTTGAGGAATACCCCAAAATTGAGGATTGTAATGCGAATTATGATAGGGGTAGGTATGCATGGAGATGTAATCAACAGCTTTAACCAATTTTTCTAAATCTGGAGTATGATACAAAGCATCTCCACCTCCCCAAGAAGAAAAGTCATCTGAACTTGTAATCCATAGATCTTTAGACAGATTTCCAGTCTTTTTAAGTTCTTGCAAATGATTCACCCATTTTAAAATCACGCTTGGTTGAACAAAATAACTTGCAGCCCATTTTACCATGGCCTCATTTCCTACGGCAATAATTTTTATAATGTCCGGATATTTGTTCGCCAAATCAACCGCTCTCTGAATTTCAGC
>JAHENA010000020.1:5913-13194 GCA_024643405.1 Flavobacteriales bacterium
CCAACAAATTTCAAATCCTCTCTATCAATAGTAAATGATACATTTTTTGTTTCTCCTGGTTTTAGGTGAATTTTTTCAAAACCAATCAGTCTTTTTGAATCTGGAGCTAAAGAAGCCCAAATATCTTTAACGTATAACTGAACAACTTCTTTCCCTTTCATATTCCCCGTATTTTTAACATTTACTGAGATTTGGAGTTCTTGATTTCCTGTGATAGTATCCTTATCCATTTTGATGTTTGAATACTTAAAAGTTGTATAAGAAAGACCGTGCCCAAATTCATATTGCGTATAAAATCCGTCATAGGCCCATGTAATATCCCTGATGTCTGCTTTTTTATGATAATAAGTGAGCGTATTTCCTGAATATAAAGGGTAGGTATAAGGTAGCTTTCCGCTAGGGTTTATATGTCCAAAAAGCACATCTGAAATAGCTCTTCCTCCTTCTTCCCCTGGTAAATAAGCCATCACAATAGCTTTAGAAAGTGGCTCTATATCTCTGATAATTCTTGGGCGACCTTGTACCATGACCAAAATAATTGGCTTGTTGTAAACCGCTAATTTTTTTACCAATTCTTGTTGAATTTCAGGGACTTGTAATTCGTTAATATCTGAAGGCTTTTCAGTGGCTGGAATTTCCCCAATGCACACTACAATGTAATCTGCATTTTTTACTTTTGAAACAGCTAAAGTTGTATTGATGTCTTCTGTATAGTCTGTGCCTTCAACAAACTCCACATTAGTGCTTCCCACTTCTTTTTTGATAGCCTCTAAAATGGTTAATTTCGTTGGGTCATTGTATTGAGTATCTCTTCCTAAAAATGTTCTTGACCACGCGCCGTTTAAGATATTTGTTGAATTGGCCGCATACCCTGTAACTACTATTTTTTTACCTGGCTTTAATGGTAAAATGTTTGCGTCATTTTTTAGTAAAGTGATTGCTTCTGCAGCTGTATTATAGTTCTCTGCGATATGCTTTTCGCTGCCTAAATCAGGAAAATCCTTTGGATTGTTATAAGGTGTTTCAAACAGATTTAATTGAAATTTAAGTCTTAACACTCTCGTTACTGCATCATTAATTCTGTCTATTGAAATTTCATTGCTTTCAACCATTTCAACAATATAATCCACAACATCAATATCATACGGATTCATTAAAACATCTATACCCGCGTTTACTGCAAGTTTGGTTGCTTCTCTTTTATCATTGGTTATTTCATGAACTTCAGTTAAAAAGTCAACATCGCTAAAATCAGAAATTACCACCCCTTTAAAGCCTAATTCACCTTTTAAAATATCTGTGATATAATACTTATTGATATGGCAAGGAATACTATTCACTGCATTAGAACTTATCATCACACTTGCCGCACCTGCTTTAATAGTTCTTTCAAATGGTGGTAAAAAATACTGACGTAGACTATTTTCCGGGATTAAAGCATTGGCTCTGTCTTTGCCATTTCTACCTGCGCCATAACCAACAAAATGCTTCAAACAAACCGCACAACTTTCAGGGCTTGCAAGATTATCACCTTGAGAGCCGCTCATGTAAGCCTCACCCATTTCAGAAATTAAATAAGGATCTTCTCCAAAACTTTCAGCTATTCTGCCCCAAAGCGGATTCATAGCTACATCAATATTCGGATTAAAATTCCATGGCAGAGAGGCGGCTCTTGATTCATATGCTGTAATCTTTCCATTAATTCTTGATAAGTCTCTGTTCCAAGTAGCTGCGAGCGCAATTTGTTGTGGAAAAAGAACCGATTCTTTAACATAATTAGCGCCGTGAATATTATCAATTCCATAAATTAAAGGAATTCCCAAACGCGTTTTTGTTATTGCTGAATCCTGAATTTCTTTAACTATTTTATACCATTCTTTAGAGCCAAGTAAATATCCGGGGGTATTATGAATAGATCCAACGGCATATTTGGTGATGAATTTGTGGAACTTTTTAGGGGCGAAAACAGTACTATCACGCACATCCCAATAATCCCCTTTCAACAAGGAAGGCAACCCAATATTTATCATTTGACTTACCTTTTCCTGAAGGGTCATTTTGGCAAGCAATTGTTCTACTTTTGTTTCAATAGCAAAATCATGTTCACTTAATGAACTTAGCTCCTTTTCTTTTTTAGAACAACTCAATGATAACAAGATTAAAAATAATATTAGGGTTACTCTCTGCATTCAGGTTTTTTACTAATTCTTAATAAAAACTGTTATTTGATTTATTTCTCCTGACCTTTCAAAAACTTTTTGACTTGTTTTATTATCTAAACTCAATCCTTTTAATTTAGACGTTGGGCCTTGGTTGAAAACGACTTCTAACCCTTCGTCATTAGATAATTTATAGATCACTGGAACCTGACAATACGTAAAACAAAGCGACCCTTTTCCTAATTGAATGGTTTCTTCAACTTTATTTACGTTGGTATATTTAAAGGTTTTTGATTCATTCAAAAATTCATTCTTTCTTAACAATCTTGGATTAAAAATTATGGAGCCATTTTTTACAAACACGCCCAATTCACCGATTCGGCTTAGTATATCTTCTTTTACCTGTCCTGTCATGCCCGGTTGTTGAGCCCCTTTTCCAGCCGGCGTATGTGAATATGGGTCTGTTGGAAACGCACCGTATAATTCTGGAGATTTATGAACTCCAATACCTGCTTCTATTTCATAATAATGATCTAACAGTTTTCCAATAACAACTTCACTTTCATTAGTATTTACAGCCAATAAACAGTTTTCCTGAACAGCCAGTAATAACTTAGAAACCATATGCCAATAGATAGACCCTAAGCCTTCATAGCCATAAAATGTTCCGGAACGACCAGTAAAAGATTTATGATCAAACGTGTCTTCAAAAATATCAAGTAACAACTTGGTGTCTTTTTCAATCAGGTCTTGATATTTTTCTTTTGACAAACTTGCCAAAGCCGTTTTTAAACTGTTGGCATTATGAAAACCACCATTAAAATGGTAATTCCCTAAAACATCTTTTTCAACAATTTGTGAATTGTCATCTGTCATCAATCTCTTTAAAAGTTCAGATTTTTCAACTTTTGCTGTTGGAATATTATTCTTTTTATCAAATCGTGCTAACTCTCTGTTTGGATATAATACATAACTATATTGGTCAGCTCTAAATAGTGCGCTACTTTTTAAGCCATCTAATAATTCCAAAGCTTCTTTTGGAGATAAGTAACCAGAACTTAACGCAGCCACTTGACCTTCCAGCATTTCAGATAAGTAAGAAATAGAGACTTCCTTATCATTTTTAATGGTCATGATATTATAAGCGTGATACAATTTATCTGAACGTTTATTCGCAACAATACTGTGATCTAAATACGCCTTTGTTATTGTAATAAAATCTAAAAGTTGTTGTTTACCTATAGCTGATTTATTACTTGAAAATCCCTTTTGATAAATACTCAATCTGTATTTACTTCCTGCTTCACCCAAACCATCTAGAACTGATTTTCTGTCTGTATCAGACACTTTTCCGGAAAGGATTTTTTTATGACTTACCAACGTTTCAATTACTTCATTGAAAAATTGTGATAATTCTGTTGAAATTTCAGAAGACTCAACACTGGCATTTTTAACTAGATTTTCAAAATACTCTAAAAATCTTCTTAAATAATACAAAGTAACCATTGACACACCATTACCAACCAAAGCGTTATTGGCATCATTCCATTCTGGCCGTTGTGTATTTAACCAAATACCGCCTTCTGGAATAAAGTTGGAGACTTTAGCCAATACCGTAGCTAACATTTTTTCAATGAAATTAACTCTGTAAATTGAAAAGTTTTTATCTGTAAGCAGGGTTCCATCAGCACCCAATTCTGCCTTTTTGTCCATGATTTTTTCATTCAAATGATGATCAAAATCAATGGTGTCTTTAGGATTTTTTAAAGTGTCTTGATGGCTCTTAATCTTATATGGTACATTGGCATACACAAAAACATCCTGATTAAAAAATCTAGCTAGTCTGTTTGGGTAATGCCCTTCAATAAATTCTAAGAACTTTAAAAGATAAATGATTTGATGATCACCCCAATAGCCTATGAAAGACCAAGGGTCATCTTCTTCAATCACTTCCCAATCAAAACCACCTTTTGTAACTCTGTATGGGTTATAGCCTTCAAATGTAGTTGCATTCAAAAACTTGTGAATCATGCTCTCAATAAATTCAGGATACGAGTGTGCCAATGCTTCCCAGTTTTGGAATATATCACGCCAGTTGCCTTCATAATCTAATATTTTAGACCCATCTATTTCACTTCTGGTGTTAATGGAAAATTTATTCCAAGGTCTACTTGGATCTCCATGCCTCCTACTGAATTTAAGAGGTAAGTATTCAAAACAAAGACGCTTAAAGTCATTGTCATTATCTTTTTCTGCAATTTCTTTTATATAGCTGTGTGAAAACAAGTCTGGTAAAGATTGTAAGACCTGTTCCTTTTTCTTAAATACTTTTTTATTAGCATTAGCTATGTATTTTATGAAATCTCCTTTTTCAATGTTATAATCATCATCAAAAATACCGCCACGCATCACGTTGAATAGGGTGTTCGCAAAATGTCTGGTATTGTTTAATGGGTCTGCTGTAAGTTGTAATCCGTCTGAAGCGCCTATCAATTTTATTAAATTTTTAGTACCCTTATTGATGTCTTCCTGAACCAGCTTTGCTAAGTTCTTTTCTTTTTTAATTAATTCTGATAACTGAACAACCCCGTTAATAGATTGATTAACATTAGCAACAAACATCCAGTTTTTTTCTTGATTTGACTCTAAAGTAATGTCTGAAACGATAAAATACGCCCCTTTTTCTGCCTTAATATCAGTTTCTTGCTTTATGCTTTTGCCTGTTCTGAAATTTTTCAGTTGTAAAGAAGACAATAAATAAATTGTTTTCTCAACTCCTAAAGACCAAACTATATTAGCTTTTAAAGCTTCACTTGGTTCTGCCTTATCTACAATAAAAGCACTTAAGGCATAAATACCTAAACCAACTTCGCTTTCTAATTCGCATTTTTTATAGGCGTCCACTAAATTACTGCTGGCATTTTGAAGAGCAGAATTAACCCCAGAAGGTAATATGTTTTGTAAACCATCTAAAACGGTGACCTTAACTATAGCGGTAGAATTGTTAACAAGCGATGATTTTTTTACAAAACCAAACGTGTCACTTGAGTTCCATTGGTATCTAAAAGTAAGCCCTAAATCGTTGTTGATTTCTTCAAAAACAATTTTATTGCCGTAGCTGTTTTTATATAAATTTCTAACAATATTGTACACGCCTTCATACCTGCTTGAAAAAGGCTCCCATAATATTGATTTATCACCCTTATGAATTTGAAGGATGGTTTTACTACCTGTCATTTCAGCCGATTCTGTAATTTTATCGTCGGTATAATAAGGAAATAAAGAGGATTCAGAATCTTTTCTTCCTGCCGACAAGCCACCATTACTCGAAATAAACATCCAATGGTTTGAGTCGCTCACAATACTCATAAAGAAAGGACGCATGGCATTACTATTGGAGATTTTATAAAATGTTTCGTTGTCAAAATTCACAACTTCTCCTGTTATTTTTCCCTCATTGATAGAAGCCTTATTTTCTCCTATATATATGTTATTATGCTTCATTGCTTTTGTCTTTAATTTTCTTATTTCACCATAAATGGAATATTTGCAGTTGCTGAATGACCAAATCCATCATCAGCGTAAACAAACAACCGATACTGACCCGGCACTGGAGCTATAAATTTTAATACGCCATTTTGATTTGTGATTTCTATAATATCAACTTTTTCTGGTCTTGCTTCTTTGTCTCCACCATCCTTTAAATCGGTGCTTTCTGGCAATACTTCCCATTTATAATTGATAGGATCATTATCAGTATCTTCAATTTTAATGACCGCATTTAATTGATCACCAGATTTTGTAGTGACACTATCATAAGCTGTCTTGTCATTTAATGTAAAGGAATGTATTTGTGGTGTTTTATTTTGAGGCCATGAATTATTCCAAATATAATGCATCACTTCAACCGATTCGGTTTCGTTTCCATTCTCTAAAAATACCCCGTACCATGTTGGTGTTCTTTCTTGTTTTTGACCCCATAAAAATACATAGGACCCGAGACATTGTGTGGTGTCTGATGCAATGGCGATTTGATATCGCTTTAAATAATTAGAAGCCTTTATAGTGCTATTTTCTTCAATTGGCACACCCCATGAGGTTTTAGGAACTTCCCAATGGCCGGTAGCACCCCATTCTGAAACGACATAAGGACCAGTCCAATCACAATCCTTTAAATATTTTGGCAAATTTACTATGGCACCATATAATTGAACCGACAGAATATCAACATCAGGACATCTTTCTTTAATAAGGTTTATTTCCTTTTGTGAAATCCCTGCAAGTGTCGTAGTAGTTAAATGATTAGGGTCAATTTCATGAATCATTTTAGAAATATCATTGACTGCATCCCAGACTTTTGGATTGGTTGCTCGTAAATTTAACTCATTCCCAATAGCCCATATCAATAGGGCTGGATGGTCTTTAAGCCCTAACACTTCCTGTCTTATTCTTTCTTTTTGCGCTTTCACTGCTCTCTCATCATCATAATCAAATCCATGCCTTTCTCTTGCCACTTCAATACCCATGGTTACCATTAACCCATTTTTTTCAGCGGCATCTAAAACTTCTTTTCCAGATTGTTTCCCATTTTCAGTGCGCCAAGTTCTGAATGAATTAGCTTTATGTTTAGAGAGTGACCCAATTTCTCCAAACTCCAATCCAGCACCTTTTATATAAAATGGTTCTTTATTTACCATTAATTGGTATTTTCCATTTACCTGCGTTAATTCAACTTTTGAAGGCACCCTTGTTTCTTGCATTTGTAATTCTGCTTTCGCCATTATTTTATCAGCACTATACTCTTTACATCCAATAAGAAAAAGCAAAATTAAATATGTAATAAAGTACTTTCTCATTTCTTTTTTCAATTTCTAACAAACTCATTTTCAATCTGCTCCAAAGACTTACCTTTAGTTTCAGGCAATATTTTTAATAATATGAAAAACCCGATAAAGGCGATAGCTCCAAATAAGAAAAAGCTCATGGCATTCCCCAAATTAGATAATTCCCAAGGGAAAATTAACTGGACTACCGAGCTGATAAATGAATTTATAAAAGCAATAACTCCAATGGCTAACCCTCTATATTTAATTGGGTATAATTCTGATAGCAGCACCCACAT
>JAHENA010000020.1:13294-37500 GCA_024643405.1 Flavobacteriales bacterium
ACTAAGATAAAACGCAAGGAGCGTTTTAACAAGTCCTTGATGGCAACTTTTGACAGGTTTTTTTCAGCATTAATATTATGTTCAATTGATAAGATTTCTTCCTCTGCTTTAACTTCACCATGAATAGCTCTAAGCACTTTTTTTGCTTCTTCAAATTTATTTTTCAAGTATAGCCAACGTGGACTTCTGGGAACAAAAAATAAAGCGAAAAAATACAATAAGGCAGGAATTAACTCCACTCCCAACATCCATCGCCATACATTTTCATCGTTTAAAAAACTACTTTCTGGTGTATTATATTTGTTAAAAAAATAATTACTTAAAAATGCTGCAAAAAAACCAAGAACAATGTTTAATTGTTGAATCGACACTAAAGTCCCTCTGTTTTCAGGCGTAGAAACTTCAGCAATATACATTGGGGCAAGTATCAATGCAGCTCCAAAAGCCAAACCACCAATCATTCTTGCTATATAAAGCATCTCATAGGAAGTTGCATATGCAGAAAATAACGCTGACACCGCATAGAGAAAGGCTACAATTAACAATATTTTTTTTCTACCAATCGTATCACTTAGTCGACCGGAAAATAACATCGCTAACATTGCAGCGAATGAAGGTGAACTTACTACCCAACCCACTTGCCCTTCAGTCAAATCAAATTCTGGCCCGGCGTAAGACATAACTCCAGAAATGATGCCCGCATCAAATCCGAATAAAAATCCTCCTAAAGAGACAACAAACGCAATAAGCACTAATTTTTTTGACATGATAGATTCTGATTTATACTATGGATTGGTTAATATAATTGTTTGTATGGCATGTGGCCATGTCTTTAAATGTGCCGTTTTGGAATCCATTGTTAAGGCGTATTCAAACACCTTATCACTTGGATTCATAGCTATAATTACAATACTGCCATCAGTATTTTTAAATGCCGTAGTGAGTAAGTTATTTGAAGAAGAGGCACTCGCTATTCGTTTTGCCCCTGGACGAATAAATTTTGAAAAATGCCCAATATAATAATAGGAATTAGTAAAGGTAAGTGAGCCTGTTTGGGTATCACCATGAACCGGAGAAAAGCACAAATTACCCACATGATTAGGCCCTCCTGTTTGGTCTAATAGAATGTTCCAATCCGTCCAAGCAACAACTCCATTATTAAAATCATTGATCATTGATTTTCCATAGCGCTCTGCTAATTTTGGGTCTCTATCCTCTATTCTAGAAATATCATATTTCTCATTACAGCCTTCTGTAAAAATTAAATTTTTATCCGGATAGGTTTCCTGTACTCGCTTTACGGCTTCAAACATGGGTACACCATCTTTCCAATCTTCATACCAATGAAAACCTGTTCCCCATACATATTTAGAGGCTTCCGGGTCATTTAAAATGACATTTGCTCTCTGAAATAATAAATCTCTATTATGATCCCAAACTATAATTTTTTTATCATCCAAACCTTCCCTTTCTAACGTTGGTCCTAAATAGTTTTTTAGGAAATCTCGCTCATCTTCTGCCGAATAGATACAGGATTCCCAGCGTTGCACCGCCATAGGTTCATTTTGTATAGTAAGACCCCATATTGGAATACCTTCTTTTTCATAGGACTTTATAAACTTAGCATAGTAATTTGCCCAAGGTTGATAATAGTCAGGAGACAGTTTACCTCCTTGAAGCATATCCTTATTGGTTTTCATAAATGCTGGTGGACTCCATGGGCTCACATACATTGTTAAATTACCCCCTGCTGTTTCAATAGCCTTTTTTATAAATGGAATTCTAAAGGTTTTGTCATGATCTATGTTAAATGACTTTAATTCTGAATCTCCTTCTTTTATGTAGGTATAACTACCACTTGAAAAATCACAGCTATGAATATGTGTCCTTGCTAAAGTATATCCTATTCCCTTCTCCTGATTAAAATAGGCTTCCATAAAAAGCTCTTGATTTTCTTTAGGAAGTTTATAAAATGTTTCGGCTGAGGCATCTGTTAAAGCCGCTCCAATTCCTAAAAAAGTTTGAAATTGTTTACTCGGATCAACATTGATGGCGATATCTGTTTCTTTTGGCTGTTGAAATTCTTGAAAATCAAGTGAACCCGTTAATGATAGCTTTAAAAGGGTATCATGAGCCGTTGTAAAAATCTGACTACTCATTTTAGTCATATCAAGTTGAGGCATTTCAATTTGAACAGTTTTAAGGTCATTTTTTTTCATAGTGCAACTTCCTAATGAAATCAATAAAGAAAGACATAGCCATTTGAGATAGTATTTAATAGTCATTTTTTTATTTATTAGTTTGATTAAAAATTGATTTGTTTTCCATAAAGTTTTACAAGAAACAAAATCTCATACAATTCCATTTTATAAAAGTTGTAAAGTTGCTGAAAAAGGTTGATTTGATAAAAACCAACCTTTTTTTATTTTAAAAAGATTAGATATTAATGTTGTAAAGTAAACTAAATAATATTTTGACTAAGCTTATTAAATGAAAGTTTCTATTTATATTATAAATTTTAATTACTATTATTTTATTGATATACCCTGACATAATCAACAAGCATCGTTTGAGGAAATACCGTTTCAGCATTTGGTGACCCTACATAGTCTCCTCCTACAGCAAGGTTAATAATGATATAGTATGGTTGATCATCAAAAACCCATCTATTCCAGTTTTCTTTTAAACACCCATTAGACAAGTATTCTGGTGGCGAACCAACCGGTAAATCCTTTGGTGTTATTTGATTATACAAAACATCATCTACATAATAATTAATGTATTGTGGACCCCATTCAATACCAAAAATATGAAACCCGGTGTCAAAGCGATCACCAACTAAATTATAACTTTTTGTAATAGATTCCCCAGCAGAATACCCTGGACCATGAACCGTTCCATTGATTCGTGTTGGTTCTTGACCACGATTTTCCATAATGTCAATTTCACCACAGCAAGGCCATGTATTTGTATCTATATCAGCTCCTAAAAGCCAAAATGCCGGCCAATAACCTTTCCCCCAAGGCAATTTTATCCGTGCTTCAAAACGGCCGTATTTTTGTTCAAACAGTCCTTTTGTTTCAATTCTTGCAGAGGTATAACCCGACCCCTCATAACTCTCTTTATTTGCAGTAATATGAAGCATTCCCCCCTCTACTTTTATGTTTTCTTCACGATCTGTATAATACTGCAATTCATTATTAAATGCCGTTCCTATCCAGTTTGTCCACATGGCACTATTTGGTGCTCCATCTACATCAAACTCATCAGCCATCACCAGATTTTTAAACGTAACAACTGTTTGGGTCTCATCTGTAGAACAACTTGAAAAAGCCAAAATCATTGATAGAGTGAAAACCCTTTTTATTATTTTATATTGATTTATCATGTTTATATCTTTTAAATTTTATAAAACCCTCCAACTAATTATGAAAATAAATATTATCCAAATAGATATCTCCATTGCCGTCAAATTTAAATTGAATGACATCTGCAAGATTTACTGGAGAGAAATCTGTTAACGGAATCTCAAGACTTACCCAACCAGATGTGGTTGGAACCGCTAATACTTTTGCTTTCTCCACTGGACCAGTACTTATTAAATAAGCATTAAGGCTGGTAGAATTTCCTGTAAAGTAATCAATATGTAAGTGTGTCATTCCAGTAACATTTTGACTACTGCCTAATTGAAGCCCTTGATAATTTAATCCAGCATATTTTAAGGTATTGTTTCCTGCAATTGGTACTTGTGAAACAACTGTGGCCTGACCCCAGTTAGGGTTAAAATCAGATCCAGCAATGTTTGTATAAGCATCACTAAAAACTGATATCACATTTGCCTCAGGAACCGTTGGCGTTGGCGCTGCCACTGTAGGGGTAGTTGGTATCTTATAGAAATAAATGTTGTCTACATAAATATCTGTTATCGTAGCGTCAGAAACAAAAATCACTTGTGCTAAATTAGATTTACCAGTTAATGTGGTTAAACTTGAAAGAGACACATCAATACTTGCCCAATTATTTTCATTTAAGTTTGCTTTTGTTAATCGTATTTCTCCAGAGGAATCATCACTTGTTCCAAAAGTATTATCCGGACCAATATCTGCTAATCTAACAATTAAATAATCTGTTGGGTCTATGGTTCCTTGAACTTGAATGTCAATATGGAATTTTGTCATCTCCGAAATATTGATTGTTGGCTTTGTAAATTGAATCCCAACAAAGTTTAATTCAGCGTATTTTATAATATTGTCTCCATTAATATAGATATCATTTTGGCCGACGGTTGTTTGATAGGGTGCCCAGTAACCATTATAATATTCTACCGGCCTATTAGTGTAAGCGTCACTAAAAATAGAAATAACATTACTTGCATCTTGTGTAGGTGTTGGAGCTGGAGTAAAATTACCTAACGATTCTAGGGTTAAAGAGCCCCTTGCATCTACACCCCCTAATTTAGCTGTAATTACAGTTGTACCAGTACCAATAACAGAAACAACACCTGACTCACTAACCGTTGCAACACTAGGGTTAGAAGAGATAAAGGTGAAATATCCGGGAGCCGCATTAATCGTTTGATTAAGACCTGAGGCTAAATTAAAAGTTTGTGTAAGCCCGGTTAAAGTTGAAACAGAACCTATAAAAGTTTGTTGACTAACATCTTCCCCTTTTAAAATTGCAGGTCTAGGCTGTGCAATAGTGCCCAGTTTTTCAAATTTTAATTCATCAATCCAAAATGAATATCCTTTTCCATCTTCAGGTCCTTCAGCATACCAAAACATACCTCTTTCTTGAGTTAGTTTAGAAGCGTCAGGAATAGGAATAATGTATTGCCTCCAATTAGTTGTTAACTGCAAGCTTGTACTAACCTGATATTTGTTGTCACCAAAATCTTGACCAAAACCAACCTCATTAACCATGCCTGACTGCGTACCTTTAGCCCAAAATGTAAGGGCATCATAGCCAGATAAATCACGTCCTGTTGCTGTCCTGAAAATTGCACCAGCATAGGCCCCTGAAGGATCCCCTTCATTAGGCACATCAAAACGCATCGCAGCATCTCCGTCATATTTTGTTTCTTGATCAACACTAAATGCTTCAAAGTATGAATCTCCAAAAGGATAGTAATCTAATCCTCCTGTAAAACCATCAATAAAAACATCCCCGGCTGTAGAGAAACCAGCCAATACAGCCTCATCTGATATATCCCTATCACAACTAACAATCAAGCTAAAAATCAGCCCTATAAGAAGGGTTATTTTTAAATAAATAAATTTTATATTTTTCATTTTTCTATTTTTTATTTTCCTATGTTAATATGTACATATGTTCTAATTTCCCATTCATTTCCGTTTGGAAAACCAACTGGGCTTATAATTGGTGCTGTCGCAAATGGAAGCGTCTCATTTGGACTGTATCTTGGAGAATATTGATCCATAGACCTCCATGTGCCTCTAATTCCAATTCTGGTGTCTGGTAAGATAAACCAATTTGGTTTCCCAACAGAAGTTGATAAGTCCAACATTAATTGTAATGGATACGTCAGGTTAAAATCTCTGTGATAATCAAAAGGACCCCAATCATTAACTTTTACTTGAGTAGTGATTTTTATCTTATTATAAATAAGTCTAATATCACCTCCAACTCTTTCAATTAATCTAGGGTCACTACCATTAGCTTGTGCATTACCAAAATAAATATTGGCAATCACCCCAAAATCTGGAGATGCTTTTGATACAATACGGCTATTAAATTCCCATAAATCCTGTGCAGGTGCAGAATTAGGAAATGCAAAAGATGTACGATTACTTAAAAACCCAATAGCCGCATCTTGAGCGGTGGGATGATGACGATAAACAAACCCTGCATTGATTGCAAATTTTGCGTCTTCTGCCATGTCATTGTCCCACTCATACATCCAAGTCCCTGGTGTTGGGTCATAACTAAGTAACAATTCTCCAGCAACCGTCTCTCTGTTTGCTCTTACAGCAAATGGATCGTCCTGAATATTTCTTAGTCTTCCGGGAGCTTGAACATCATTTGGCATTGCAGCAACAATTGGCTTTTGCCATAAAAAATTAGGCGCAATTTGAAGATTTCCTACTAAATATGTAAACCCTGTTAAAAAGTTCGTTTGGTTTCCGCTTCCGCTATCCTTAAGTCTCCATCCGGTAAACGTTTTGGTTTGATCTGCACCACCATTCGCAACCAATCCTTGAACTGCTCCTTGTGCATACCAATTTATGGCTCCTTTAGAATACGTTATTTTTGCCTTACCACCCCAATTATCTGAAGAGTTGATTTTATCCGTGTAAATTGTATAATTTCCGGATTCTCCCTCAGCTATTTGAAACTCTCGCCCGTTTAAAGGTTGTCCTCCCCAAATACCTCCAACTTCAACACCTATATTTCCAAATTCTCTTTTTATGTGAAGAGCAACTCTGCGTGTTTTTGGTAAAGGTACCGCAAAGGAAGAAATGGCATCTGCAGCATCATCTATATCTTCATGGTACACTCCGGTTATATCATAATGACCTATTTTTGTGGTATATTTTAATAAAACAGCTGGGTTTGCTCCCCACCACAATTGTGGACCAAATGCTGCCTTTAGCCCTTTTAATCCCTTTTTGCCATCAATTTCAGCGCCAATGATTTCTCCATTATAAATGTCCAGGTTTGGACCATAATTTGCTTCAGGATATAAGCCAAAAAAATCGCCTTCATATCCCCAGTGATAATGCCCCGTACGATAAAAACCTCTTAAGTCAAATTCTTTAGCATTCCATTCGTATTCAGCACTGTACACCTTTACACCATTTAAATTAGTGAGATCTAAATTTCCTTCAGGTGTATTAACAGAAACGGTGCGTCCTCTGTTTTCATAAAATATTTCGTCAATAGGATTGTTTGCTACATGCCCAAGAATGTTAAAGTTAACATTGGCACGCATGTTAGGAGAAGGATTGCCTTCAACTCCAACATAGTAAGACTGCATGTGGTCAAAACCAAGTTGATCAGGATATACCACATTATCTGGATCTCCGCTTTTTGGTGTTGTAATTAAACTTCCTCCGGTATTAAAGGTCGTAAATTCAGCTCTTAAATTGCTCATACGGATTTTGCTATTTCCTTCTCCTTCTAAAGCTGCTTTATCCCCACGTGCTTTAAGAACGGCATCCATTAATTGAATGTTTGAAAAATAATTGTCCACAAAATCTAAGGTTACTCCATCAGCGTAAGGATTTAATCGGTGTGCCTCTTTTAAAGCGTAATATGCTGCACGTGGATATAAATCGTATAATCCTCTAGCATTTGTAGGTCCTTTGGCACAGATACCAAACCACTCTTCGTTCATGTTGTTTTCCCCTTGCTCAAAATCTATCAAATACCCTCCGTTGCTCCAGGAAGCATTATTATCATGTACCTCTGCATTTTTTCTGTCATCAAAACCAAACTTCCACCATCCATCACTAAACTGAAAGGTAAAACCCCCAATAGAATTTTCAGCTTTTCCTAAACCTGCTGCATTTTCGTAAATTTCTTTCCAGTTACCTAAATCATAGTAGGCTTGCATTTTCTGATCTTCTTTATTTTCTTTGGCATTAAAAGCATCTGCACCAAACTCAGTTAACATCATTGGTTTGTTAAGCTTATCTTTAACTACCTGAAACGCATCACCAAAAGATATACCTCGATACATATTCACACCATAGATGTCAACGTCTTTACATTCTTGTGCAATAATATCAATGAATAACACATCACCATTACATATAGCTACTGGATGAGATGCATCCATTGCCTTAATTTTAATAGCAGCTTCATTCATAAGCTTGTACATTGGTCTTCCTCGGTTTTCTCCAACAAATTTTCTTTCTTCTTCATCATCTGGAAAATCCTCTGTTTCAGCACCTGCCCAGAAAAGCCCATAGTTGTTTTCGTTTCCTAATAAATACATTAGTAAACCAGGTGTATTGTTGTAATTTTTTACCAATTGGTCTATTTCTGATAAAAGCTCTTTCTGTGTACGAGGGTTCGCATAGTCTGTTACTGCTACCCATGCACCGTCCAGAGTGAGCCCATATCTACCAAAAGAATGATTAAGCATGGTATATATACCATAATTCTCATATATGTATTTAATCCATCGGGCAGGTACACCTGTATATTGCCTGATCACATTCACATTCATGTTTTTTAACAGCGACATTTCAGAATCAAGCGCAGCTTTTATAAATTCATCAGACTTTGTCCAAAAATTAGCATTAACCGTATTTGTTCCGATAGGAATATAATCCCAGTTCATACCATTAATCATAAAATCTTTTCCATTGACTACTAATTTCATCCCTTTGTCATCATTTACAACCTTCACTTCATCTGCCTGAGCAAAAGCAGTAATTGTAAACAAAAAAAGTACTAATCCTAGAAAATTGTTTTTCATAGTTCTATTTAATTTTTAGTTAATCATTATTAATATTCCACAACCAGTAGAATTTAAATTTTTAAGGTAAAGAATATGAGGACATTTAAAAAGAGTTGTTTCAACTCATAATTTACATAAATTTAAAAATAAATTTTAAAATTATCAACTTAACATAAAACACCTCAACAAAAAACATACAGATTAAAAAAAGTATTGAAAATTAACAAAACACTAACAATAGCCTATAATTGGGCGTACCTGTTTAATTTTGAATTTATAAAAAAAATAATATGTTGTGGTGATGTATGGGCAAAGCATTATGGTGTTGTGTTTTAGAATCTCTTGAATTTATTTGGATTGGCCTTCTAATTGCCTACAAAGAAGCCATATGAAGCATTCTATAAGTTTAATATAGTGACTAAGTAATTAAATTAATTTAGATAATTAAATAAAGAATCCTCTTTTGAGATGATGCATTTATGTAAAAACCCAAATACTCTTAACATTAGTTTGACAAAAGATTATTGATTTAATTTTTAAATAAACCATACCATAAATTACTTCTTTTTTTTACATAAAAAAGGCGGGACATTCAGTCCCGCCTTTCATGTGCATATATTTATAAATATACTATTCAGGAATTAATCTAAACCACCAATCAAATCCTCCATTCCCGTCAATAGATTTTAATACCATTTCATTCGCAGAACGACTGTATATGATATATTGATGATTTCCACCAATATAATAACCCATAAATCCTAAACCTGATAAGCTAATTGTTTCTACTCCAGCAGGCGCAGATAACGACCAAATGGCATTATACGATGCATAAGGATACATTTCTATATCGTCTCCATTTGGAGTGCCTCCTGGTCCATTAAGTTCCTCTATTAATGTTTTACGTCCAAATACACTACCATCAGCACCGGTATCATGTGTAAAAGTACCATCAACATTAAAGGCATATCTATCATCATACATTCCACTATTTGCTTTGTCTCCAGGAGCTGCACCATAATATTGAAATGGGTCTCCTCCTATTGGGCCTAATCCAAAATGATTCTGCACATCAGAAGCGATTTTCCATGTTCTTTCACTATCTGCTGTGAGCATGGTAATCAGATCAGCAGGTGGCTCATAAAGAGACAATACTTCAACCTCAACTGTTTTACTAGAAGAAACGCCGCCTCTGCCAAAAGCAATTGCAGTAACGGCATACTTGTTTAAACCTAATACAGAAAAAGTAAAGTTCTGTTTTCCCCCAGGGGCCGCCTTAATCTCTCCATTATAAACATATTGATAAGAAATCGCATTGTCAGCAGTAACCAAAAAATTAACCGCTCCACTTCCGTCTCCATTAGGATTAGTCGCATCTGCTCCAACAATATCTACCGTTACTTGGATGTTTGATGGCGCTATAAGATCTCCTACTTGATAGTCATCTTCTTGACACGAAAATATTAAAAGTGCTAAAAAAACGCCGAGTATATATTTTAAGTTTTTCATATTTATATTTTTTAATTAGTTAACGTGAAATCATCATAATAATATACTGATCCATCACCGGAGTTGCCAAAGTCGAAGAAAATTACAATTTTTACATAATTAGCTGCTGGCGCTGCACTAAAGTCATATAATAATTCTTCCCAAGCATTTAAAGTAGTTGTATTCATATCCACTTCAAAGGTTGTACTAGCATCGGCATTCTCTATTTTAACTTTAACCACAGCGCCACTTTTTGGTGACCAAGTTTTCACACTTATATTTCTATAAGTACCCAAATCTAAAGGTGTGTCTAGTACCCTAGTTACTCCAGCCCAAACTTCTGCTCCTGTAGTTTTAGTTAATTGGGCTACTTTAGCCGTAACATTTCCTAAACCAGAAGGTAAATCATCTAAAGTGATAACTTCTGCCGCGGCGTTTCCAAAAGGTAATAATGGTGGTGCGCCTTCAAAATCTTCAAATACTAATGGCGGCGTACCGTTATTAATTAACTGAATATCATTATAATAATATACTGAGTTATCTCCCACAACACCAAAATCAAAGAATACCACAACTTTTACGTAATCGGCTACTGGCGCTGCACTAAAGTCATAGACCAATTCTTCCCAAGCATCTAGAGTCGTTGTATTCATATCTACTTCAAATGTTGTACTTGCGTCGGCATTCTCTATTTTAACCTTAACGACAGCTCCAATTTTTGGTGACCAAGTCTTTAAACTTATATTACTATATGTCGCTAGGTCTAGAGGTGTATCAATTGGCAAAGTCACTCCAGCCCATACTTGTGCTCCTGTTGTTTTTGTTAATTTAGCAACATTATCAGTTACATTTCCTAAACCAGAAGGCAAATCATCTAAAGTGATCACCTCTGCGGCTGCATTGCCAAAAGGCAATAATGTAGGTACAACGCCATCAAAATCTTCAATCATCAATTTAGCAAATGTGCCCGATGAAACAAAATCTTGTTTAATATTATCAATGTAGAAAGTCCAGTCACTACTACCGTCACCAACAGTTCCAAAATCAAAAAACAGAACTATTTTTTGATATGAGTTTGCTGTGTCTATGTCACTTAAATCAAAAGATACTTCTTCCCAAGCGCTATTCCCAACAGTTGTTACTTCTTTTTCAATGAAAATATTTCCATCCGTTAAATTCTCAATTTTTAACAGAACTTTTCCGCCTGGTCTTGGTGACCAAACATCCATTTTAATAACCTTTTTATTTGAAAAATCGATTGGAGCCGACAAAGTAATTACATTACCCGCCCAAATCTCGGGAGCATTTTTAACAATTTGCCCAACTTTCGCACTAGTATTGCCGTTTGTGTCGGGATTATCAATAACTGCATTCGACGCACCTCCAAAACCTTGAAAAACACTTGCGTCAAAAATTTCAAAATCAATTGGTAATTCTACAGGCGAAGAAATTGTTATTACTTCAGTCAGTTCAGCAGTTTCTGTGCCGCCACTTAAAGCGACCACTTTAATAGTATAATCTCCTACTAACGGATATATAAAGCTTACTGTTCCATCTAACATTAATGGGGTTGGTACTTCATCTGGATTTGAAGTATCGAAAAACACTTCAAAAGCTGCTGCAAAATCAGCAGTAGCAGAAACATTTAATTTAAAAGGATTTGAAGCATCTATATTAGCTGTGATGACCAAATTTTCAGGAGCACGGAATGAAACAACCAATTGTTGTGTTGCTTCACTTTTTAACCCAGTTAATCCTATAGCTTCAATGTTAACTGAATATGTTCCTTCTGCATAAATATGTTCAATACTCTCTCCTTGCGCAACCGCAATAGGATCAGTAGTCTCATCACCTAAAGTAATGTTATAAGACACGGCCCCAATCGCATTAGGAATAATGGTAACCGAACCTGTATTGTCCTGCGCTATTTGAAACAGTGCGGATATATCTGTTGGAGCTGCTAATGTGGACAAATAATCTAAATTATTTTCATCATTTGTACAACCAACAAGCACAAACAACGCCAAACTGTAGCTTAATAAATATTTTAATGTTCTCATTGTATTAAATTTTTTAGTATTTAGTATCCAGGATTTTGTTCCCATCTATTTCCGGCCAATTGAATTTCAATTAATGGTATAGGAAATACTTCATTTTTATTCGGTATAAAACCTGGAATTTTTGATCCTTGTCCTGTTCTTACCAAATCGAAAAAACGATGTCCTTCTCCCACAAGTTCTACACGACGCTCATTATAAATAGCGTTTGTTAAATTAGCTCCTGAAAAGCTAACATCTGCTAAACCAGCTCTTGTTCTTACTCTATTTAAATATGTTAAAGCTCTAGAATCACTTATGCCGCCTCTGTTTAATGCTTCAGAAGCCATTAACAATACATCAGCAAAGCGAATTGCTCTATAATTGTTAGGGTTGGTAAGGTTGGCATCGCCAGTATTCAAATCCCCTTTACGCGCAATATACTTTCTATTGTAGTAACCTGTATGCTCATAACCAACTGAATATGTTGCAGAATTTGCAGTTGCCCAAGCCTCAATATCTAAAATTGCTACATCCTTACGAAGGTCTCCATCTTCAAATGCGTCTACAACATCCTGTGTTGGGACATTAAAACTAAATCCAGAATCAAATGTTGGCCCTGTATAATTTCTAATACCATTAAATCCAACGGCAACGTTTCCTTCACTACATTGTAAACAGCCAAACCCTGCACCTTCTTTATCGCTATACTGTACCTCAAAAACTGACTCTATGTTATTCTCATTATCATTTTCAAACATCGTACTGTAATCAGCTAATAAATCATAAGGTCCATCCGTAATCACTTCTTCTAAAGCAGTAGCAGCTTCAGTGAATTTATTTTGATACAAATACACTTTTCCCAATAAAGCCAGTGAAGCTCCTTTGGTAATCATTCCTTTTGCTGGTTGTGTATACGGAAGATTTGCAGCAGCATATATCAAATCATCTTCCATTTGCGCATAAATTTGAGCTTTAGGGGTTCTATCGATTGCAAATTGATCTCCAAACTGAATACGTTTATCTACTGCGAATGGCACATCTCCAAACCATTTTACCAACTCAAAATAGTAATAGGCTCTTAAAAATTTTGCCTGAGCAATAACACTATTTCTATTTGGAAATTCCGTTTTATTTTGAAATTCCAAAATAAAATTAGCTCTGTTTACCGCGCCATACATCCAAGTCCAAATATCCCTTAAGTTAGAATTTACAGGCGTGTGTACCATGTTGTCAATTTCTTGAAAACCAACGACATCAGTGGCGCTTTCTCCACCACAAAGTGTGTTGTCAGATGCAATTTCGCCCAACATAACGTTTACATATGTCCATTGTAAACCATCATATGCAGCAACCAAAGCGTCATAATATTCTGCTTCTGAATTAAAGAAATCTTCAGAGTTCTGATCCAGAGAATCTACATTTACAAAATCGTCACTACATGAAAATATCAATAAGAAAGCGATAAGTATGTTTTTTAATTTTAAATTTTTCATAACACTTAATTAAAATTTTAAGTTAACTCCTAAAAGAAACGTTTTTGGATTAGGATAAAATCCCTGATCAATTCCTCCCCCGATAGGGCTGCCTGTTGACGCAGTAGGATCATATCCTGTATATTTTGTCAAAGTCACTAAATTGCTAGCAGAAACATATAATCTTAAGCTATTAATTCTAGATCCTTTAAATGACTCTTCAGAAAACGTATAACCCAATTGTACGTTTTGCAATCTTACAAATGAACCGTCCTCAACATAAAAATCAGAAAAAAGAGTATTAGAATTGGCTCCGGTGGTCACCCTTGGCGATGTATTACTAGTACCTTCACCTGTCCAACGATCTAAGTAATAGGTGCTTCTGTTTGTTAAGTTTTGATTTCGTTCATAATTACGTACAATTTCATTTCCTAAAGTTGCAAATGCATACGCCGCAAAATCAAAGTTTTTATAGTCCAACGAAATATTCAGACCCATAGTGGCATCAGGTAATGGATTACCAATTTGCGTTTTATCATCATCATCTATAACACCATCGTTATTGATGTCCACAAATTTTAAGTCACCCGCCTGTACGCGATCATTAATAGTTGGGTATGCATCAACTTCTGATTGATTTTGAAAAACACCATCTGTTCTATAACCTCTGAAATAACCTATTGGATAACCAGCTTCCATTCTAGATGGTGGGTCCTGACCAACGCCAAACGATCCGCCAGCAATAAAACCTCCGTCATCACTTACAGAAATAACCTCATTTTTCAGTGAAGTCACATTGTATTTCACACTTAATCTAAAGTTGTCACTTAGGCTTTCTGTATAGCCAATAGCAAATTCAAACCCTTTATTTTCAACAATTCCAGCGTTTACAACTGGAGGTCCTGAGCCAGCAGCTCCTATCCCTAGTAAACCAGAGACCTGTGGCACGACCAATAAGTCTTCCGTTCTTTTTTCAAAGTAATCAGCAGTAATGTCAATTTTATTATTTAGAAATCGTAAATCAACTCCAACGTCCAAAGTCTTTTGTTTTTCCCATTTAATACCCGGGTTAGCAACCGCGCCTATGGCTTTACCAAAAACAAGCTCATCATTAAAAACATACGTTCCTTCACCATTTAAAAGTGATACGAATCTATAATCAGCAATTCTATCATTACCCAATATACCGTAAGACCCTCTAATTTTTAAGAAGTTAATTAGTTTACTGTCTGCTAAAAAACTTTCATCCGAAGCTACCCATCCAATAGAACCAGAAGGGAATATTCCGAATTTATTTTCTGGTCCAAATTTTGTCGAACCATCACGACGCACTACAGCAGAAAATAAATATTTGCCCTTATAGTCATATTGTGCTCTTACAAAATACGACAACAATCTAGAATCATACGTTGGGTTTCTTCCTAATGCCCTATTTATGTCTTCAACATCTGAGGCTGATTCAATATTTGCATTTTCAATTATATTTCCAGGAATATCAAATCCTCTTAATCCAGTAAATTCACCGGTTGTTTTAAATACAGAAGTGCCTAAAAGGACATTGATATTGTGGATGTCATTTATATTATTTTCATATTTAACAAATGCATCAAAAGTATAATCTCTAAAATAATTCAAGCCTTCAAAAACCTCACTTCTGTCTTTATTAAATACTTTTCCGCTTCCATAATTTACAATAGGACTGAATGTTTTGGATGCCACTTCTGCATAATTAAATTGTATATTGGCTTGAGCGGTAAAATGATTAAGGAAATTATATCCTAGACCTGCATAACCACTAAGCTTCATAACTTTTGTTCTATTATAAGTATCTGCCGTTTGAGCCAGAGGGTTTATAACCTCATTGCCTAAACCTTCTGCAATTGTATAATCACCATTTTCATCAGTTACAGAAAACGTTGGAGCCATGTTTAAAGCATTAAAAAGGACAGACCCAAGTGCATTTTCACTAAGCCCTTTTTGATTTGTTCGCATTAAAGTTAGCCCAGAAGTCAATTTAAAATTTTTCAAGAAATCTAAGTTATAACTTGCGTTATTTGTGAAACGCGTGAAGTTAGATTTACCTCCTCCTACAATACCATCTTGAGTTAAAAAGGAACTGCTGTACGAGTAAGAAGATTTTTCTTTTCCACCTCTTAGTGAAATATTGTGGTTATAAATAGGCGCATTTTGAAAAACTTCGTCTTGCCAATCGGTTCCTTGACCTAAAATTGAAATATCTGTATACGGAGGAGTGCTTCCACCTGCGGCATATGCCTCATTAACTAACACGGCATATTCTGTAGCATTTAAAACAGGGATTTTTCGAGTAGTTTGCTGAAAACCTGCGTAAGTACTGTATTCAATTTTCAGTGGCATTTCTTTTCGCCCTGTTTTTGTAGTAACTAAAATAACCCCGTTTGCAGCTCTTACTCCATAAATACCAGCGGTTGCATCTTTAAGAATATTAATACTCTCAATATCATTAGGGTTTAATACACTAAGGTCTTCAATAACATTTCCATCAACTAAAATTAAAGGTCTGCTGTCTCCGTTTGTAGAAACTCCACGAATACTGATTGTAGTTCCTCCGCCAGGAGAACCAGACTGAGAGGTGATATTTACACCTGCTACCTGACCTTGCAGAGCTTGTTCAATTCTTGTTGGCTTTAAGGCTTCAATAGTTTCACTAGAAACAACACTTACGGCTCCTGTAATTTCCTTTTTAGTTTGAGAACCATACCCGATAACTATCACTTCATCAAGTTTTGCAATATCCTCAACCAGGGTAACTGTTAAATTAGAATTATTTTTTATAACCTGTTCTTGTGTTATATATCCAATATAACTAAAGGTTAGCGTTGAACCTATTTCAACGCCTGTTATTGTAAAATTTCCATCAAAATCGGAAACCGATCCCTTGGTCGTGTTTTTTACAATAATATTAACTCCAGGAATAGGTATTCCACTTTCGTCCTGAATAGTCCCGCTTATATCTACATTTTGGGCACTGGTAAATGCCATACAAAATAAAGCGAAAAATTTAAAGAGAGAATGTCTCATAAATCAATAATTTAAGGTTTACCTAAAATTAGATATCCTCCTTAAAAAAATTGACAAAAACACCTCAACAAAAAACATACACAACCAAAAACACTTCAGTTCTTAAAGATTTGTTAATAATAGTATAAGTTTCTTAAAATTTTAACTTTTACCGTCGTTGCAAAAAAACACTAAATGTTGTGGTATTGTATAGGTAGATTTGGAGATTGTTGTGTGGTTAAATTTCCAAAATATAATCCGTTAAGCTTGATTCATGTGATAAACCCATTTTCTTACGCAAACGATAACGCTTAACTTCAACACTTCTTGATGATATATTTAATAATGGCGCTATTTCTTTTGAAGAAAGGTTTAATCTAAGATAGGCACAAAGTCTCAAATCATTTGAAGTGAGGGTAGGATGATTACTTTTAATCTTTTTTAAGAAATCCTTATCTGCATTATTAAATGCTTCTTCAAACAAATTCCAATCATCCGTATTGTTTAAGTTTTTATCAATTATTTTAACTACATGTTTGAGGTTTTTAGAATCATCTGCATTTTTTATTTCGTTTTTTATATTGTTTAAAAATTCATTCTTTTTTATTAAGCTCATAGTTGAAATCCCCAATTCTCTGTTTTTAGTCTCAATGTCCTGACGTAATTTATCGTTATTAAACTTCATAAGCTGCTTCTGGTTTTCTAACTCCTTCAGCTCTAGTTGTTGTTGGGTTTTGAATAACAACTTTTCTCTTTGCTTCTTGTAGTAACGCCTATAAACGTTGTGAACAATTAATGAGAATAACCATAGCACTATGATATAAATGGATATCATTGTATTCGATAAAAGCCATGGTCTTTGTATATTAAAACTAAAAGAAGCGGTATTACTTGAAAGGGTGTTTCCGGTTTTAGCTCTGACATTAAACACATAGTTTCCAAATGGTAAATATTTAAACGTGGCAATTGAACTTTTAGACCATGGGCTCCAATGGGTGTCAATACCTTCGAGTTGATATTGATATTCTGTGTCTAAATATTTATCAAATTCAGGCACACTAAAAGTGAATTCTATATTGTTAAAGTTGTTATTAAATTCTCCTTCTTCAGCGATTTTTACAGGTTCTAAATTCGCATCCAAATCACTTATTGTTACAGAACTGATATTAACCTGATATGTTTTTTCTTGAATTTTATCTAAATCAAGTATCACATATCCTGAAGAGACCCCTATTAAATACTTTTCATCATTTAAATGGGATATGTTTTCATAACCAGTCAGCCCCCTTGGCAGCGCTGCGGAGAATGGAATATTCCTGACTTTAGGCGTGCTACTTAATTTGCCTGGCGCAATAAAATTTAAATTTCTGGAAGAAAACCCCCAGAGTTTGTTTGTTTCTTTATCGAAAACAAGTTTTCCACTGGAATACTCAACCTCATCTACCAAATTGCTCAATAAAGTATCCTTCAAAAAGGTTTGTTTGTCTTCATAATATTTAAAAACACCCTCTTTATAAGCGTAAAATATATTCTCATTATAATTAATAAGACTTGACGTAATTCCCTTTTCAACCGAGGTGTCCTTTGAGATTTCCAACACATTAGTTAAGCCTTCGTCAACCTTAATTTTAAAAACTCCCTTATATTCATGATTGACAAGAATTTGGTTAGTGTCAACCATTTCAAAAAATTTACTAGAAATATCAAAACCCCGTATTTTATTTCTGAGTTTCCATTCATTATTTTGCATTTCAATAACGTATAACCCATCATAATTGCCTTGCAACATTATATTTGAATTGCTCTTTATTGGGATCAAATTCCAAGTGCCCTGAATATCTGAAGTTAATTTGGCCTTATCTCCATTAACAATAAAGGTTCCCGTATTGTGACCACAGAACAAGGTGTTAGCATATTGAACCAAACACCACACTTGTCCTTGTGTCCCTTCAATAAATTTAAAATCAATTGTTGAATTAGATGGTCTATAAAATAATCCTTGATTAGTTCCTAAGTATAATATATCATTAAAAACACAAGAGGCATAAACTGTTCCAATCTTACCGTTTATTTCATTATAAATACTAAAAGGCGAATTAATATTTACACAATTAATTCCATTATTTAACCCCAGCCAAATATTGCTTTCTAAATCTTCGTAAATTGATTGAACTGTATTGTTACTTAAACCATTAAAGTTGTTGATTTGATAGTCTAGCTCCCCATTGGGTAATAAATGAAAAATTCCATCCGCAATGGTACCTAAAATAAAACTGTTGTCCTTTAATTGAATACTCCTATAAACACTAACATTTGAAATAACATCATTCGCAGGAATTTCCCATTTTTTTAGACTGTCATTCTCAAAAAAATAAAAACCGTTATCTTCTGTCTCAATCATTAACTGCCCTAAATGATAAAACATGTTAACCAGTAAATTTTCCCTTACGATATTATCATTTATAACTAAATTAGATTTTCCGTTTTCAATTTTATAGATTCCATCTTTGGTGTTTTGATAATAAATACTTTCGTTGACCTTAAATATTTTATAAATAGTAGTATTGGAATCAATAATGGAGTAAGAGCCTTCCCTTTTATTATAAATATATATTCTTTTTAAAGACTGAAACAAAACCCATTCCTCAACATCAATAATGTTCCAGATCTCCTCATCATCCAAAAATGAAATCTTTAAATTTTGAGATAATGAGGTATATTGTAATAAGCCCAAATCATTCTTTTTCCAATAACCAAATTCCCTATAACATCCCGTATAAATAACATTATCAATCACCTTTACGGATCTCATAATGGTTTCATTGGGGGTGTCATACAACTTCCACGCTGCGCCATTGTACTCCAACAACCCTTTATTATTTGCGATATATATGTTTTTTTCTTTTGATTGTGAAATACTCCAGTTTTGATTTTCTGCGCCATAATCTTTAGGAGAAAAAATGTCTATAGGCGGCGTTTCTTGAGCAGATAATTTAAACACAACAAGCAACATAAAAGTTACAGAACAAAATATCTTATTCATATTAGTATTCGTTAATCATCTATAATGTTAAGCTACTAATATAATCTAAATATATGAAACACATAGGCTTTTTGAATATATAAACACCTTTTGTATAGCACAAAAAATTGGTCTATAACACCACAACATATTATCAAACATTAAAAACATTGCCCTTACAAAATGAACTATATTGCAAAATGAATTAAATTTAAAGTTTAAACCATCATTTTGGACACATACCAAGAGACTTTTAAAACGTGGAATAAACTGGCCACACTTTATCAAGACAAGTTTATGAACCTTGACTTGTACAATGATACGTATGATAAATTTTTACAGTTATTAAAACCTTCAAAAGGGTTAACTATTTTTGAAATAGGTTGTGGCCCAGGAAATATTTGCAAATATCTGTTAACAAAAAATCCTGAATTAAAAATAACAGGGATTGACGTGTCATCAAATATGATTGCATTGGCTCAAAAAAATAATCCGTCAGCAGAATTTCGGGAAATGGATCTCAGGGAAATATCCCATTTAAAAAGTGAATATGATGGCATTATTTGTGGCTTTTGTGTGCCCTATTTGTCTCAATCTGACACCATAAATTTAATTGCTCATTGCAAAAACCTATTAAAAAAATCTGGCCTGCTTTATTTGAGTTTTGTAGCCGGTGATTACAGTCGGTCTGGGTATCAAGTGGGCAGCAGCGGAGATAAAATGTACTTTTATTATCATCCTTTAGACTTATTAGAACAAACCCTACAGATGCATAGTTTTAAAATAAAGCATCTCATTCAAAAACATTATATTAAATCTGATCATACAGAAGAAATCCACACCATTATAATAGCCAACAAAATCTCTGATCACTAATTACAAAGTAAACCACTCGCCAACAATCTCTTGTTCAATATTAGAGTTTCCTTTGTGTATAAATTCATTTTTTATGGCATTATAAGTATAATCTGTTTCCCACTGCTTAAAGTTATTGGCCACCTCTTTTATGGCTTCACAAATAAATTCTATTTCCATATTTGTCATGGTTGGGTGAATAGACATTCTAATCCATCCTGGTCTTTCCATTAAACAGCCTTCCAATATTTTTTGTTCAATAGCACGGGAGGTCAGTTGGTCTACGTGCAGTAAGTAATGCCCGTAGGTGCCGGCACAAGAACAGCCGCCTCTGGTTTGAACACCAAATCGATCATTTAAAAGTTTGACCACTAAATTATAATGAGCATCTTCAATAAAAAAAGAAAACACGCCCAGCCTTTCTGTGTGCTCTGGTGCAAGAATAGTAAGATTCTTTATGCTGGAAAGTCTTTTGAAAATAATGGCATTCAATTCATGTTCCCTTTCCAAAATATTTTTAACACCCATTTGTTCCTTAAGTTTTATTGCTAAGGCAATTTTTATAGCTTGTAAAAACCCTGGTGTGCCTCCATCTTCTCTGGTTTCAATATCATCTATGTAGTCGTGATTTCCCCAAGGGTTAGTATAAGAAACCGTTCCACCTCCCGGGTTGTCTGGCACCAAATTTTTGTAAAGTTTTTTATTGAATATTAAAACCCCTGATGAACCTGGCCCACCTAAAAATTTGTGAGGTGAAAAGGTAATGGCATCTAAATATTGCTCTTCATCATCCGGATGCATATTAATGTCGACATAAGGCGCAGAACAGGCGAAATCCACAAAGCACAAGCCGTTATTTTGATGCATGATTTTCGCGATTTGGTGATAATTTGTTCTAATACCTGTAACATTAGAACACCCTGTAATTGCGGCCATTTTCAAAGGAACATTTTGATACTTATCCAATAAAACTTCCAGATTTTTTAAACAAGGCAATCCTTCTTCATTTGATTGTATGACTTCCACTTTAGCAATCGTCTCCAACCATGAGGTTTGGTTAGAATGGTGCTCCATATGAGATACAAATATAATAGGTCTTTTTTCGTCAGGAACTTGGGTGTGGTCTTTTAGATTTTCATTTAACCTGATTCCAAGAATCCTTTGGAATTTATTAATGGCGCCTGTCATACCGGTTCCAACGGTAATTAACACGTCATCTTTAGAAGCGTTCACATGTTTTTTAATAATATTTCTGGCATCATGGTAAGCTGTAGTCATTGCTGACCCAGTTATAGAGGTTTCGGTATGGGTGTTGGCTACAAAAGGACCAATTTCATTTAGTAATTTGTCTTCAATGGGCCTATATAATCTTCCACTAGCCGTCCAGTCGGCATAAATGATTTTTTTCTTGCCATAGGGAGATTCAAACTCTTGATTAACCCCAACAATATTGTTTCTAAAAGAGGCAAAATAGGTTTCAAGATTAGTATTGCTTTCTTTTTGATTAGCCATTGTGCATTTATTTATATTCTAAAAACAATTATCATTGAATATTTCCTTTAATCATTAAAATTTGAAACCCCTTCTTTTAACCATTTGTGATATTCCTCAACATCTGGGGTATAGGCTATAGGATCAATGAGGTTCTCTTCGTTATGGTCCATTAATACATAAAAAGGTTGCGAATTGGCTTTATATTTAAGTGTTTGCAACTCACTCCATTTTTGTCCTATATATTTTAACTGTTTTCCTGGTTTAAGTTTTGACTCTATAATATCTTTTTCTTCTAAGGCACGTTTATCATCTACATAAAGTGAAATAAGCACCACTTCGTTTTTTAAAATGCTTAGAACGTTCGGGTCAGGCCACACATTTTGTTCCATTTTTCTACAATTCACGCAAGCCCAGCCTGTAAAGTCAATCATGACCGGTTTTCCAACTTCTTTAGCATAAGCCAAGCCTTTATCATAATCGTTAAATGCTAAAATATCATGCGGCGCCAAAAGGTGAGCGCCTTCAGGCAAATTATCATGACTAGTGTTTGACTGTGGGCTTGCCTCACTAACTTTTGAAAACCCTACACCATATGGAGATTCACTATAGTTTTGTGGTGGTGGAAAAGCGCTGATTAAATTTAATGGAGCACCCCATAATCCGGGAATCATATAAATGGTAAATGATAATACTACAAGTCCTAAACTAAGTCTACCAACAGAAATGTGCTTTAAAGGCGTATCATGCGGTAGTTGAATTTTTCCAAAAAGATAGAAGGCCAAAGTTCCAAAAATAGCAATCCAAATAGCTAGGAAGACTTCGCGTTCTAAAATATGTGTTTGTAAAACCAAATCGGCTTGTGACAAAAATTTAAACGCCAGGGCTAATTCTAAAAACCCTAACACCACTTTTACCGTATTTAACCAGCCTCCAGATTTTGGTAAGGAGTTCAGCCAACCGGGGAAAGCCGCAAAGAGCGCAAAAGGCAAGGCAATGGCCAACGAAAAACCTAGCATACCAATAATAGGCGCCAGCCCTCCTTTTGAGGCTGCCTGTACTAACAAAGTTCCAACAATTGGGCCAGTACATGAAAATGATACAATGGCTAAGGCAAGCGCCATAAAGAAAATACCTATAAGTCCGCCTCTATCAGCTTTTGAGTCCACTTTGTTAGCCCATGAATTGGGTAACATAATTTCAAAAGCACCTAAAAAAGAGACGGCAAAAACAACTAAAAGCAAAAAGAAGATGATATTAAACCATACGTTGGTGGCCAAAGCATTTAAAGCATCGGCACCAAAAACGGCGGTGACTGCTGTGCCTAAAAGCACATAAATCACAATGATAGAAACACCATAGATAATAGCATTTTTAATGCCTGCTGCCTTGGTTTTACTTTGCTTTGTAAAAAAGCTCACGGTCATGGGTATCATAGGGAATACGCAGGGTGTTAACAACGCGGCAAACCCGGACAGAAAAGCGATAAAGAAAATTCCCCACAGCCCTTTTTGAGATTCTTTTGGAGTTGATAAAGATTCTGAATCATCTGTTTTTATAATTTGCTCATCAGCACTGACTACCTGTGATTTAATAGAGTTTGATAAATTGAAAACCAACTCCACTTCCGTTGGTGGCAAACATTTGGAATCATCACAAACCATAAATTCAACAATACCATTAACCGTAGATTCATCTCTTAAAACCTCCACTTTTTGAATGAAAATCGCAGATTTTTCAAAAAACTTAATTTTCATTTGAAAAACGGGATCGTCTATGGTTTGTCCCTTTTCTTCTGAAGTAGTATCTATAAAATTAAAGGCACCATTAAAATCATCATATATAAATGATGTTGGAATTGGGCCGTCTTCAGGCACATTTTGCGAATACAAATGCCACCCCTTTTCAATGGTTGCTTTTGAAATTAATTTATATTCGGTATCTGAAACTTTTTCAACGGAGGTTGACCATTTAACAGGCTCTAGTATTTGGGCCTGTCCTAAACAGATTGTTAAAAGTGCAAAAAATAAGGTTACTTTTTTCATTATTTACTCTTTATTGTGTCAAAAATAATAGTTTAACTCGTTATATATGATAATTTAAGATAGTTTTATTATTATGCTTGCCTTAAACATTTCTTAGAGGCTTTGGAAATTAATTGACGCATGCATCTGAGATGTTTCCCATTTTACAAACTTAAAATCCAAAACATTTACATGGGTTCCAGTTAATAAATCAGATAGTCCTTTTTATTAATATTAAATTTTTATTGTTTTGGTTTAAAAACAACTTCATAGGATTGCCCTCCTTCTAATACTTCTTTTGCTATGATTTGAATATCTTTCTTGGATATTTTGTTTACAATATCCTGATAA
>JAHENA010000021.1 GCA_024643405.1 Flavobacteriales bacterium
TAAACAATATCAAAATGATCTCGAAGCGTCATTTTTTTAAACTTTTCCTTTATTAAAGTATCTAAACTTAGATTGATATTATTAACACCATATAATTTTAAGGTATCAATAAATTTATGAATGATGACCGCATTGGTGGTCATGGATAATTCAACCGGTAATGAGGCTAATTTTTCTAAAACAAAAGAAATATCCTTTCTAACTAAAGGTTCTCCACCTGTTAAACGTATTTTATTAACACCATGATTCACAAAGGTTTTGGCTATTTCATAAATCTCCTCGTAAGTCATGATATGGCTTTTAGGCGTTAATGGCACCCCTTCTGCAGGCATGCAATAGAAACAACGCAAATTACAGCGTTCTACTAATGAAATCCGCAAATACGTGTGATCTCTTCCGTGTGAATCTTGTAATATGTTATCCGTTTTCTTCATTTAGTCGTGTCTGGCGCCTTTTAATATTCTGAATATATGCAAAACGGATGGAAAAATAGCATCCATAGACTCTTTTGCTCCATTAGTAGAACCCGGTAAGGCCAAAACTAAGGTGTTTTTAATAGTTCCCGCAATACTTCGTGATAACATGGAAAAGGGTGTTCTGTCTTGTCCGTAATTTCTAATTGCCTCTTCAATACCAGGAATTCTTCTATCTAATAAAGGCAATAAGGCTTCTGGTGTTACATCTCTGCTTGAAAGACCTGTCCCACCCGTGTAAATAATTAAATCCATCCCTTGTTCCTGAAACATTCTTGCTTTTTCTTGAATAATGTCTTTTTCATCCGGAATAATAATATAATTCTTTACGGAAACTTCACATTCCTCCAATTTCGAAATAATAGCCTTTCCTGCCTTATCTTCTTTCTCTCCTTTTGAAATAGTATCTGAACACACTATGACAGCTGCGGTTAAATCTTTTCTGAATTTATCTGTAAAATCCGATTTCCCTCCTTTTTTACTAATCAATTTAATGTGATGTATTTCAATGCCTTTATCAATTGGTTTAAGCATGTCATACATATTTAATGCTACCACACTGGCGCCATGCATTGCCTCAACTTCTACGCCAGTTTTATAAATGGTCTTAACCGTAAAAATTACGGATATTTCTAATCCATTTATTTCATAATCTACACTAGTAAATTCAATAGGTAAGGGATGGCAATCAGGAAGAATATCAGGTGTTCTTTTAACTCCTAATAACCCAGCAGCTTTGCTCATGGCAAATACATTGCCTTTAGGAACCGTATCATTTTTAATGGCGACTATTGTTTCAGGTTTACTAACCTTTACTATTGCTTGAGCTATTGCCGTTCTTAATGTGCTACTTTTAAACGTAATGTCTACCATAACTTAACTATTAACCTTCCATTGATGTGAATTGTCTTCAAAAATTTCTTTTCCAAATACAGGTACCTTTTCTTTAATAGCTTCGACTATAAATTCTAAAGCTTTAAAAACCACTTTTCGTCTCGGTGATGAAACAAAAACAAACAGACATATTTCTCCTGCATTTACAACACCCAAACTATGATAAATATGCATACAAGTAAGTTCATATTTTTCAAATGCAGCTTCACGAATTTCATGAAACTTGGTATTAGCCATTTCTTCATGAGCAGTGTATTCAATAGCCTTAATAATCTTGTTATCAATGACATCGGCTCTCACCTGCCCTAGAAATATATTATGAGCACCAATGCTTGTCTTGGTTTGATGTTTGGCGATGGATTCTCCAATAAATACTGAAGAAATAGCCCCTTCTTTAAAAACACTTTTAGTTCTATTGTCACTCATGGATTACATTATTATTAGATTTATTGATATAACCAATTATTTCAGAAGCCCCTTCTCTAATGCTATAACAGTTATTTATATTATACTTTTTTAAAATTGAAACAGCGGTTTTACTTCTAATACCAGACTGACAAAAAATAGCTTTATCCTTAATAAGACTAATTAATTCCAATTGACTCTCAAGAGCACTTAAAGGTATCTTTATCACATTAAAATTTTTTATTTTTGGCTGCTCATGTAGTTCTCTTACATCAATAAATTGAACATTTTTATTATTCAAAAACGCTTCTATTGAAACTTCATTAATATCAGAACTGCATAGATCATTCATTTTTTGATTTTGAAAATTATTTTTATTTAAAATTACACTTTCAATTTCAGTTTCGCATCTCTTAATCTTAATGATTTGATTTTGATTGGATAGCGCGTCATAACACATCAATTCTCCTGATAGGATATGACCGATCCCTAGAATAATTTTTAATACTTCATTGCACATCATACTTCCAATTATCCCAGGCAAAACACCTAATACACCCACTTCAGAACAATTTGGCACGTCTCCTTTTTTCGGTTTGTCAGGAAATGCACATCTATAGGATGGTCCGCCATTATAATTAAAAACAGCTACCTGACCCTGAAACTTGTAAATTGCCCCAAAAACAAGAGTTGTGTTAGTGATGACACAGGCATCATTTATAAGATACCGCGTTTCAAAATTATCAGTGCCGTCCACTATGATATCAAATTGACCAAACAATTCAATAGCATTTTGATATGTTAATTGTTCCGGATACGCTATAATATTAATAGTTTGGTTTAAATCCTGTAATTTAGCCTTTGCCTCATTTGCCTTATTTTTTCCTAAGGAACTTGTGCCAAATAAAATTTGACGTTGAAGGTTTGATAATTCAACAACATCATAATCAATAATTCCCAACGTTCCAATACCTGCGGCAGCAAGATATTGCAATACAGGACAACCCAAGCCTCCTGCACCAACAACCAGAACTTTTGATTTTGACAACTTTTCCTGGCCTTTATGTCCTATCTCTGAAAGTATGATATGTCTATTATATCTATCCATTGTATACCTTATCCACCAGAAAAAGGTGGTAATAAAACGATTTCCTTACTTGATATTTTTGTTTTAAAAGGGACTAACTCATTATTTTGTGCCACCTGAAATTTTTTATCTTTTAATTTAGGATATTTAATAAAAAGCATTTCTAATAATTCAGAAATAACTACCTCAGGAAAGTCAATGATTTCTTCTTCACAACCCGTAACCTCAGTTAACATTCCAAAATATCTAATCTTTATTTTCATATACCATTTTTTCTAAATCTTCAGGAGTATTAATATTAGTTACAAATAAATCTAAAGATGGGTTTAAAACAACATTTTTTACTTTGCATTTACTGATTGCAACTTGTAAGCGTCTTTCATTATTTTGCAATACATTGTGAAATAAGTTTTCACAACGCTTTCTGTACAAGGCTATCAAAGGCATCGACCTGTTTTTACTCATTATTTGTATGACGTCAACATTGTCTTCAAAATTATTAATTAACTTTTTTAATATTTCAGTCCTAATTAAAGGAATATCTGAACTTAAAACCAGATTATATTCTGTATCTGATGACTTTAATCCTGAATATAGACCTGCCAAAGGGCCCGAATCTTTAATTAAATCTTCAACACGTTTTACATTAAATTGATCATAATTAGCATTATTTGAAACGATTATTATTTGCGAAACTAAAGGCTTCATGGCGGCCATGCTATATTGAATAAATGCTTTTCCATTTAACTTCAAAAAGCCTTTATCTGTCCCCATACGAGCGCTCTTCCCACCAGCTAAAATAATGCCTGTTATGTCTATTTTTTTTAACATTTTAAGTAAAAAATAATTTAAAACTTGCCATAACAAGTACTAACGCTAAAATATAACGTAGTTTTTGATTGTTTAATTTTTTACTTCCAAAATAGCCGCCTAAAACACCACCAATCATGGCAATAGCTACTAAAATAAAAGATTCCTTATTCAATCGTATTCCAGAACTTAATTGACCAATTAATCCAGAAGCAGAATTAACCCAAATAAATAAGGCTGATACGGCCGCAGCCTCTTTCATTTTTCCCCAGTGCAGCAGTAAAATTAATGGTGTTAATATAATGCCGCCACCAATTCCAATTAATCCAGAGAAAAAACCAATGATTGCTCCAACTATTAGACCTTGCCAAAGTTTTACCTGTTTTATTGTATCGGTTTCTTTTCCAAAAACATTCATCATTTTTAGAATGGCAAAAACTAATAAAATGGCCAAAACCTTTTTATAAATTGAAGCATCAATTTCAATCGTTCCGCCTAAAAATGCTAACGGTATGGAACTTATAGCAAATGATATAAACAATTTTTTGTTAAAGTACCCTTCTCTGTAATAATAATAAAAAGAAATCCCTGCTACAAATAGATTTAACAACAGTGCTGTTGGTTTCATGGTTTCCGGAGCAAAGGAAAACAAAGCCATCAATGCCAAATAACCACTCGCGCCGCCATGTCCAACACTCGAATAAAGAAATGATACAATTGGGAGTATTAAAAAAAATAAATATATATTATCTGACTCTAGCATCATTTATAAATTTTTAATTTTTTCTAATTGAATATCTAAAAAATTCCAGCAATTTTTATTTATTTCTTCAAAAACAAGTATTAATGATTTTCCGTAATCTGTTAACTCAGTGCCCCCACCGCCTTTCCCACCAATACTCATAATAATTACGGGCTGTTTTGATGATTTATTAACAGCATCTAATAAATGCCAAGCTTTTTTGTATGAAATTTTCATCAATTTTGATGCTTTTGACAAGGATCCTGTCTCATTAATAGCCTTTAATAATTGAATTTTCCCTTCACCCAAAAACTCTTCACCATCTAACTCAACCCAAATTCTACTCTTAATTTTATAATTCATATTTCGTTTTTTAAATGGGAAGTAAAATTACCTGAACCAATTCATTAACGCGAATTTTTTGCATATCTCCATTCATAAGTACCAATGCATTGGAAATTGCAAAAGTTTGTAGCATGGCAGAACTTTGACCTTCTAAAATAGTAACCTCACCATTCTTATAAATTGCTTTTAAAAATTGAGGTCTGTCACCGTTTTTCACAAAATTTGAAAGCGATCTTGCTGTTATTGTATGAAGGCCATTGTTCTTTAAACCTGTCAACCTTTGTAAAGCCACGTAAACATAAATATAAAAACAAGTTAATGCAGCTGCTGGATTTCCTGGCAATGCAAATATAAGGGTAGTATTATTTTTGCCAAAAAACAAAGGTTTTCCTGGTTTTTGATTCACTTTATAGAATAATTCTTCAATATTCAATTCAGCTAATGCTTTTCCAACAAAATCATAATCGCCTACGGAAATACCGCCACTAATAATCACTAAATCATGTTCTTTAATTACATTTTGTAATTTGGAATACGTCTGCTCATAATTATCTTCAATTTTATAAATAGAAATATCATCAAAACCTAAATTCAATAAGGCACTATGAATCATTTTTGAGTTACTTTCATAAATTTTACCATAGCTTAAGTTTTCTCCAGGTTCTACAAGTTCATTACCTGTAGTAATTAATGCTATAGAGGGATTTTTATAAACAGACACTTCAGTGATTCCTAATGAACTTAGATAACCAATTGCGGCAGGGGTTAATTTCGTGCCCTTTTTTAAGGCTAATTCTCCTTTTTTTACTTGTTCTCCAATGGCCCTAATATTATATTCATTAGTAACTTGGCTATTAACAGTTATATTATTTTCGTTTTTAATTACCTTTTCCTGCATAATAACGGCGTTAGCAGAATCTGGAACAGCTGCACCTGTAAATATTCTTATCGCTTCTCCGGCCTTTAATATAGGTTGATGACCATCTCCAGCTTTAACCTCATCGATTAGTACATATAAAAAATCATTATGCAAGTTCAGTGCATACCCATCCATAGCAGATTGTCTGAATGGAGGCATGTTTATTGGAGAATAAACATCTCTATACAAAGTGGAATTCCCAACTTTTTCAATAGGTAAAATAATGTCTTTTGAAATTTCTTTACTACTTGTGATAACGGCTTGCAATGCATCTTCAATACTAATCATATAAATTTCGTTATGTCTAAACAAATATAACGAAATAAAGAAATAAAATAACATCCCCTTTTAATTAAATAAACTGCTAATAATGCTAATATTTAAAAACTAAAAAAACGCTACGAAACCAGCAAACACGATATGTAACAAATGTTACACAGGGATGTTTATATGATTTTTATCATGTTTTGAACTTACTTAAATATTTAATTTTGTATCAAATTAATAAGGCAGATTTATACATTAAGCAATTAAGTTTGTAAACCAAAAAAGAATGAAAAATTTAGTTATTTTAGGAGCAGGCACCTCAGGAACGATGATGGCAAATCATTTAGTTTCTAAACTACCAAAAAAAGAATGGAAAATCACCATAGTAGATCAATATAAAACGCATTATTATCAGCCCGGTTTTCTTTTTCTACCTTTCGATATTTACACCGAAGACCAAGTAAAAAAAGTTGGTAAAAAATTTATTCCTAACGGTGTAAATTATATTCAGAAAAAAATTGAACAAATTTTCCCTACAGAAAACAAAGTTGAATTAGAGGATGAAACATTACAATATGACATTTTAATTGTTGCTACAGGTTGTAAAATTGCACCACAGGAAACTGAAGGTATGAAGGGTAAAAATTGGCATAAAACGGTTTTTGATTTTTATACCTATGAAGGTTCTTTAGCTTTACGAAATAAACTAAGAGACTGGAAAGGCGGAAAAATGGTTGTTCATTTTACAGAAATGCCTATTAAATGTCCTGTAGCCCCTTTAGAATTTGTTTTCTTAGCAGATTCTTATTTCACAAAAAAAGGCATGAGAGACAAAGTTGATTTAACCTATGTCACTCCACTTGGAGGGGCATTTACAAAACCTAAAGCAACAGCAGCTTTAAGCCATTTAATGAAAGAAAAAAATATTAAGGTTGTTACAGATTTCAATATTGAAAGAGTAGATAACGAGAAAAATCAAATTGTTGATTATGCAGATACTACTGTAGACTTTGATTTACTTGTTACGGTTCCAACAAATATGGGTGACGAAGTTATTGAGCGTTCAGGTATGGGAGATGATTTAAATTTTGTACCAACACACCATAACACACTGCAATCAATTGACTACGAAAATGTATTTGTTATTGGCGATGCCACCAATGTTCCGGCATCAAAAGCTGGCTCAGTTGCCCACTTTGCATCTGAAACCTTAACAGATAATATTTTATTATATATTGATGGTAAACCTTTAAAAGAGGAGTTTGATGGTCATGCCAATTGTTTTATTGAAACTGGTAAAAACAAAGCGTTATTGATTGATTTCAATTACAAATATGAGCCATTAGAAGGTACTTTTCCTATTGCAGGCATTGGCCCTCTAAAACTTTTAAAAGAAAGTATATTCAATCATTGGGGTAAATTGGCCTTTAGGTGGATTTATTGGAATATGCTTTTAAAAGGAATACCAATCCCAATGGTAAGCAGAAATATGAGTTTAAAAGGAAAAAAAATAAATTAAAAACAATTATTATGGACTTAAACATAGCAGGAATTAGATTAGATGTTACTGAAGATGGATATTTAACGGATGTATCTCAATGGAACAAAGAAATAGCTGTTGAAATAGCTAAAGAAAACGGTATTGAATTAACAGATAAACACTGGGAAGTACTTTACTGGATTCAAGATCAAGTAAAAAATGATGTGGCCTTATCTGTAAGAGGTATTAAAAAAAGTGGGGTCATTGATATCAAAGAATTTTATGAGTTATTCCCTGGTGGACCCTTAAAAATTTCAACTAAAATAGCTGGTGTACCAAAACCAAAAAGCTGTATTTAATAACATAAAAATTAAACATTATGAGTACTAAAGTAAAAAAAATGCTATTTATTCTTTCAAAAGCAACTATTGAAAATGCCTATGCCGCTTTTGTAATGGCAAATGGCGCTAGAATGGAAGGCATTGAATCTGAAATATTTTTTACATTTTTTGGATTGGAAGCTATTCAAAAGAAAAAACTAGAACATTTACATGTGGCTACCGTAGGGAACCCGGGTATGCATATACCAACCATGTTAGGTGGATTACCAGGCATGGAAGCTATTGCTACAACTATGATGAAAAAGGAAATGGAAAAACTAGATATGCCCCCAGTTGGAGAATTTCTTGAAATTCTTTCTGACTCAGGTTGTAAACTATGGGCCTGTAAATTAGCTGTAGATATGTTCCATTTAAATAAAGAAGATTTAATTGATGAACTAGATGGTATCTTAACTATTGGTGATTTTTATAGCAGAGCCGATCAAGAAGGGTGTCAATTACTTTTTATTTAATAAGGACGTTGCAATAATTAATACATTTAAAACCAAAAGCCTTACTAAACAAGTAAGGCTTTTTTATTTTTAAAAATTTGTTATTTACTTATTTATTATAAATGTTGATTGACGAAAATCATTTCAAAAATAACTATAGACATTTAGCTTAGCATTAATTCATAAAAAACTTCTTAAAAGTATGAAAGAGATACTTTTAGAATTTTTCGCTAATTTTTAAAGTTATTAAATTATGAAACGAATTTTACGCTTATTACTTGTAATATTGCTCTTTTCCTTATTCACAAAATCTTATGGACAAGTCACCCAGTTTCCTTATAATGAAAGTTTTGAAACTGAATCTTTTATAGAGGGAACCAATGTTTATTTCATCAACAATTGGTTAGGAAATCATGTTGATGGTATAAGGATATTTCAAGAGAAAACAATTGTAAAAAGTCATTCTTCAGCTCTAGGTTTATGGCCTGTTACGGAAGAAGGTGAAGATGATGAAGAAACAGAAATTATAGCCCAAGTAAATCTTGATCTCACTGGTTTAGAAAATGTTGTTGCAAACTTTTGGGTTGCAACTGCAGCAACAGGCGCTATGAAACATGTGAAGCTTTATTTGAAGCTTTCAGTTGATGGCGGTCTCACCTTTGGACCTAAATTTATTATGGGCACCGATTATCGTGGGTTTGTAAATGCAGATACACCGTATAAAGAATTCACTTTCCCTTTTCATACCGATACATATGATAATCCTAATGTAGTTTTACAATTTATAGCAAAATCGGGAGCAAGAAAAGGAACCGTAGCGAAATTACTTATTGACGACGTATATATTTATGAAGCACCTGAAGATGTATTTCCTCCTGTTGCCGTAGAACCTAAGATTTTGAATGTCAGTGAAATTAATATACGCTTTAACGAATCTGTTGATGCCTCTTCATTAGATCCATCCAACTTTATTTTTTCACCTGGATCTTCAACAGGACATAGTACTTCTGGTGGACATAAAATTGCAAATATAAATGAATTGCCTGTTGTTGGCTCAATTACCCAAACCGAATCAGATTTGATTACCTTAAATTTAACAACGCCTTTAAATATTGGCAAATATTATGATCTTGAAATTTCAAACATTAAGGATCTTGTTGGAAATACTATGGTAACAAGTACTTCAACAATAATTTACAATCCGTTAACTGAAGGATTGGTCATTACAGAAATTATGTTTGATGAACCTCCTGTTGAACAGAATGACAATCTTGAATTTATTGAATTATACAATGTAACAGACACTCCAATTGAATTAGGAGGTCTTATGATAAAAGGTGGTATTGCCAGTGGAAAATTACCTGAATTTACATTACAACCAGATTCTTATTGGATTACTGCTAAAAATGCCGAGGCGTTCACTAACTTTTTTGGAGTCACTGCACATGAATGGATGGGAGCCAACTTGAGTAATGACGAGGCTGAATCTCTATTTATTGTTAATACCAATCATCATTCAGGGGTTATGATTGATTCACTTACCTATCACGCAGGCGCACCTTGGCCTGAAGGTGCCGCAGGATTAGGGCATTCAATGGAACTTATTAATCCTTTATCTGATAATACGGATCCCGCCAATTGGAAAAGTTCTAGTAATTATATTGGAATGTATAATGGCTACGAAATTTATGCCAGCCCTGGGGCAAAAACCCTTGGTATAAAAGATAATTTCTTGGCGAAGTCAATATCCCTATATCCCAACCCTGTAGGAGATGCATTCACTATTAATTCCAAGGTTCAACTGACACGAGTTGAAATATATTCTGTTTTAGGAAAAATGGTCAAGGAAATACATTCAGATTTTAAAGCCATTCAAACAAGTCATTTGCCTAACGGTATTTACATTGTTAAAATCTATTCTAACAATGAATGTACAACTAAGAAAATCTTAAAAAAATAAGACATTAATTTATAACCATAAAAAAGAGCCTTACATTTCTGTAAGGCTCTTTTTTTCTTTAATTTAATAAAACAAATCGAAATACTTTCCTCACATATCTTATTGAATTGGATTATAGTAATTTAACTTAACCATCTATAAATCATTGGGTTTTGGTGGCTCCAAAAGTTGGAAAAACTGATCAAGTTTAGGTAATATCACTATTTCTGTGCGACGATTTAGAGCACGACCTTCTACAGTTTCATTTGTTGCTTTTGGTATAAATTCAGATCGTCCACCAGCAGTCATTCGTTCAGGTTCAACTCCAAATTTTGTTTGCATTAACCTTACAATTGAAGTGGCCCTTTTTACACTCAAATCCCAATTATCATTAATACAATCCGTTGCAATAGGAACATTATCTGTATGACCTTCTACTAGGATATCTAATTCGTCATGGTCATTGATAATCTTTGCGATCTTACCTATAACTTCTTCTGCACGAATACCTATTTTATAACTACCAGTTTTAAAAAGCATCCTATCAGAGATAGATACATAAACAACTCCTTTTTTTACTTCTATATTGATATCTTCATCATCAAAATCATCTAAGGACCTTTTTAGGTTCATAACAAGTACCAGATTCAATGAATCTTTTCTTTGCATAGATGTTGTGAGGTCTTTAATGTACCTGTTTTGCTCATTTAAAGCTTCCAATGATTGTTTAATACTCTCAGCGCCTGTTTTACTCACAACAGAGAGGTCTGAAAGTCTGTCAAGCAGATTGGTGTTTGTACTTTTAAAATAGTCGATTTGCTTTTCCAGTTTATTCACTTTATTTGTTTCATTCCCTAGATTTGCATTCAATATCAAAAGTTCATTTTGTTTTGATTTTAAATCATTTTCACACAACTGTACTCTGTCTTCTGCAAGTTGAGCTCGATTTTCAGAAGCACTGTATTTTTTTTGACTCACACATGAGGATAACAGTATCACAATTAGTATTACTGAAAGCTTTATTGTTTTCATTTGTACTTTATTAAAATTTACTTTCTTAACAAACTTTCTATGGAAGTAATCGTTTTTGTTTTCCTTCTTTGATAATACCTTTAATTAGTTTAAAAACTTGCTTTTTAATACCTCTGTACTTTTCAAGGAAACTACTAACATCAATGATGAGTCTTAAATGCTCTTTTCTATAAGCTTCTTCTTCTTTTAACTGGTCCACACCATCCACCAATATTTTAAGATCATGTTCATGTGCTTGTACTATACCAATTATAGTTTTGGTATCTTTTTTTAGTTCATTTAATTGATCAATAATATCCTTACTTTTTTTATAGTGTTTTGATTCTATAAGTTGCAGTGTATAAGATTTTATTAAATCATCAAAAAACAATTGTTCATCTTTAATAAATTTCAATTCAGACAACCAATTAAGAGAGGCTTTATGAATAATTTCCGGGCTTAGCCATTCCTGATATTTGGCTTTTGTTTCTTTTGTTTCCATCGTATTAGTTTTAAAAATTAAAAAAAGCAGAAAGTGAAGTTTCTTTCTTTTTCACTTTCTGCCTTTAAAAGAAATTAAATCACTTCAATCACTTTTTTTGGATGTTCCTTTTCAATAACCTCTTCTTTTTTAAGCAGTTTAACTTTCAAAATACCATCTTTATAAGATGCTTTTATATTTTGATTGAAATCTACAGAAGCTGGAAGCATCATAGATCTTTTGAAAGATTTGTAACTAAACTCTTTACGAGAAAAATCTTCTTCTTTTTCTTCTTTTTCTATTTCTTTTTCTCCAGAAACATGAAGCACATCATCTTCAATTGTCACTTCAAAATCTTTTTTATTAAATCCAGGAACCGCTAATTCAATTTCAAAATCTTTTTTATGCTCTTTTATGTTCATAGCTGGCATCAAACTGTCATCTGCAAAAAAGTCATCTTTAAAAACATCATCAAATCTTAGCATACTATTTAAGTCATCAAAACTTGAACTAAATAATCTATTGGTCCAAGGTCTTAAAAAACTATTATTCCATGGGGTTAATAATCTGTTTTCCAATGGAGATAATTCATTTCTTTTTGTTCGTTTCATAAGTGTTGTCATAATATTAATATTTTAAGTTTAACATATTTAGCAACACTAAGATATCTTGCATTTGAACTTTTTACAATGATTTTCATCAATCAACTTGAGTTGATTTTGAGAAGTCTTTGTTAACAAAATTTAGTCAAGAATAGTACTTTGTATATATTCAAATAGTCCTGATTTTAAATTAGCAATCCTTTCATAAAACTTCAGAATTTCTGTGTTTAAGTCATTCATATTGTCTCTTAAAAAATTGTCAAAAGGGACTTCTTTACTTTCAATTTTACTTGTAATTTGATTTAATTGTGTACTTATTTTACTTAATAATTTTATGCGGTTTTCATCCAAATGGTCAAGGTCATATTTAAACCTGGCTAGTGTTTCATATAAATTCATAACGCGAGATTTAAAAATTGGCTTGTATAATAAAGTGATGTAGAATTGTAACTCAGGTTCTAATTCTATAAGCATCTTCTCCTGTTTTATTAAGTTATCTGCACATTCCTCTAAAGATTTGGTATTACTAATACTTTTATAAATTTGTTGTGATTCCATTGGTATAATTATTAAAACTAAACGATAATTGTTTGAACATCTAAAAGCTTAGGGATAGTCACATTCCAGTTATAGATATTTTTTATTTTTGTGCGAAAGGCATCTAATGCAGGAGGTTCTCCATGAATTAGAAATACGTTTTCAGGTATGTTTTTTATGTTACTCATCCAACTAAGTAAATCGGCTTGATCAGCATGCGCAGAGAGACTTTCTATGCTTTTAATGCGGGCCTTAACAGAATAATATTTGCCAAAAAATTTAATTTCATGGGCGCCATCTTGCAATTGCCTGCCTCTTGTTCCTTCAGCCTGATATCCCACTAATAAAACGGTTGTTTTAGGTTCATCTATCAGTTGTTGTAGATAGGTTAGCACACGACCTCCTGTAACCATTCCACTTCCAGCAATTATTATTTTAGCATTTTTATTATCTATTGTCTCCCAAGTTTCTTTATACGATTCTAAAATAGTTACATGATGACACATGGCATTATAATCTGAAACTGATAACTTGTGCCACTTTGGGAAACGTTGAAAGACTTCTAAAACACGATTTCCCATTGGGCTATCAATGTATATAGGAATATTTGGAATCTTATTGCTTTTATAAAGTTTCCAAAAAATATAAATCAGTGTTTGCAATCTTTCAACGGCAAAACTTGGAATGATTAAATTTCCTTTATTATATAAAGTCTCTTTAATTAAATCCGTTAGAATTTGTTCAACATCCTCATGTTCATGTAACTTATTACCATAAGTGCTTTCTATAAATAAATAATCTGCCCAATCTGGTTTTTGGGGATCCTCAAGTAAATAATCATTTTGTCTTCCAATATCTCCTGAAAAAACAAAGCGTTTTCCATTAATATCCAATTCAATATAAGTAGCTCCTAAAATATGACCGTTATATTGAAAACGATAAGATATATTTTCAGAAAGTACGATCCATTTATCAATCAATTCTACTTGAAATAGCTTTAATGTTTTTTCTACCTCAAGTAAGGAATAAAAAGGTAAGGCCGGATTGTGTTTTGTGTATTTTTCCTTATTGGCCTTTTCAGCATCTTCTTCATGTATTTTAGCACTGTCTTTTAAAATAATTTCTGCAATCGCTAATGTTGGTGCCGTTCCAATAATTTTGCCTTTAAATCCTTCTTTTAATAGTCTTGGTAAATAACCTACATGATCTAAATGACCATGGGTTAACAATACCACATCAATAGTCTTAACATTAACAGGAAGTTGACTCCAATTAAGTTCCCTTAGCTCCTTTAAGCCTTGAAACATACCACAGTCAATGAGTATGTTTTTTTCAGAAGTTTCGATGAGAAATTTAGATCCTGTGACAACACCTGCTCCACCCAAAAAATTTATTTTAATTAAATTTTTCATTGCTGCAGTTTTATGTATGACAAAGCATTTTTATTTCTTTTAGTATTCTCACCTTTCTCGTTTCCGAAATTCCCAAGTGATCTAAATAAAAAGCATCCCCAATCAATTCTCTGCAGAGCACTACGTCTCTACTTAATAAGAACTGCTTTTCTCTGTTAGTTAATAGTGTAGAAACAGTTATTGGATATAAACCCAAACGATCAATTCTATCTTTTAGACCATTATTTTTTGGATAATCCCAACTTAATAAATACAAATTAGCACAATTACCATATTGTAACGCATCTTCTGTAAAACGGGTATTGGTAACCACCCATCCAGTTGTAAGTTTAGTGCCATTTTTTGGATTAGAATTCCAATGGGCTTTGACATCATTGTAGCGTGAATTAATATAAAGCGGGATTTTGACATTACAATTAAGGCCTTGTTCATTATGAAATTTACACTCTACAATTGTAGTTTCATTATTTTTATGCGCTAAAACATCTATTTCATGTTTAACACATTGCCCTTGCAAAATTGTATCAACTTCTGTTTTATATCCTGAATATTTTAAGATAGCGCTTATAAAATTCTCAAAGGGAAAACCTGTTGGTCCTAACTCATAAATTGCCTTTTTTAACTTATATTTTGAAGCCAAATAACTTTTCTTTTTTTTGAGCATTGCAAAAGCTCTATTGTAGATTTCTTTTGTTGAAATACCTTGATATAACTCGTCTATTACCGTATTAACAATCAGGTTTACCGTTTGATTATCGGTGCCAATTCGTTTTAATGACAGTTTTAATTTGTCTAACGAAAATTTCACCGTTTCACCAGAAGATTTAATAATATCAATTGTATCCATTTCCATTTTAGAGGGTATTAAACTGGTGAAAAAATTGGCAACATCGGGTTTGTGAAACTAAAATCCTTTCACCCGTACAGGAATATTAAAAAATTCTTTAACCCATGCCTTAACCTGTTTTTTAGTCATACTATCGGTTTTCACAACATCCTTGACTTTTGCTTTTAAATCACTGTAGCTTTCTGTTAATTCTTTATAAAACTTTTCTCCAGTTTCCGCCGGGCCAAAAATCACTAAGTCCTCTGCATCCTTTATAGCAGACACAATATTTTTAAAATATTTTTTTAACTGCTGTTTTTCGCGTTTCATATATTTATTTTCAGCCATTGCATCTTGCGGGCTTCCCTTAAATCCAAGTCCGAAACCGCCAGAAGGGTGAAAATTTTCAACTTCAGATAATATTGTATTAAAACTTACTCTTCTATTATTAATATCAACTATATGAGCGTTTTTTTTGTCTAACCATATACCAATTCGTCTCATCTGTTCTTAATTTTAAATTATTAATTCCTTTAAACCGAAAAACTGAAAAATACTTTTATAAAATCTTAGTTTCTTAAATCATGCATTACCAACAACGGTACTTTTGAGGCATATCCAATTTCTTTTACCAATGGTTTAGTTAATATACTTCCAAAAAATGCATGTTTTTTATTTATAAAAGCAACCATATCGCTATCTCTGCTTTCTACAAAACAATTTATTGCAATAAATATGTCATTATGACTCAGCTCATGGAATGAATAATCAACATTTTCAAAAAACTCTTTTAGCAATTTTTTATTATTCTCTTGTTTTTTATTCAATTTTTCTTCTGTTTTTACATGTAGAAATTTGATTGAAGCTTTACAAATTTGAGCCAACTCAATTAAATGTTTTAATTCTCTTCTTTTTAAGTGGGTTTTAAAACTTGTTGGAAAAACTATCTCTTTAGGTAAGTAATTTTTAGCTAATTCTGGAACCACTACAGTCGGGCAATTTCTCACTTTTTCCATAACATCAATGGCAACACTACCAAACACCGCTTTTATAGATTCTGTCTCCCCTTTACTACCCATAACAATCATATCTATATCCTTTTCCTCTACTACCGTTTGAATGGCTTCAATTGTATTATTGAATTTTGAAATGATTTCAAAATGATGTTTAGGATTTTTATCCTTTTCAAGAGTCAACTTATCCAAAATTTTTGCTAAACCATTTTCTGATTTAAGTCTGGCTGTTTCATAAAGCTCACTGCCAGGTTCAAGGCTTATTAAACTAACAATAGGATTACCAATTGCAGAAAACACGTTTAAAATGTAAAAGTTGCAGAATTCATTTTTATACAATTCTTGTGCATAAGTTATTGCGCGCCATGCATTCTTTGAAAAATCTGTGGGTAACAGTATCCTGCGCTTCATTTTTATCGTTTTAATTTAAATATAAAATAGTAGGCCTCTTTTAGCAATGATATTAATCAACTCATTCTGGTATCACTAAGAATGGCACAATAGGTTGACGCCCTATCTTTTTAATAATAGGTTCTTTTATTATATTTTCAATAAAACTATGCCTATAATTAATCATAGCTAACATATTAATATCTAACTCAGTAATAAAGTCTTTAATTTCAATTGTTTTTTTTGCATATTCTGGCATCCAGTGAAAACTATGCTCATAATCAAAAAGATAACTTTTTAGAACCATTAAATTATACTCCTGAAGATGATTAAGTTTTTCTTCTTCGTTGATATGTACAATTCTAATTTTGGCATTATACATATCTGCTAATTGTTTTAAAGGTTCTAATTCCGCTTTACTAAAGAAGTGATTGAAATCTGTTGGGAAAGCAATTTCCTTTGGCACTACAAAGTCAAAATCCTCTGGCAAAACTAAAACAGGGCACATACTTATGTTATTAATAAGATGTACCGTATTGGTTCCAAACAAAAATTCCTCAGTACCAGTTGCGCCTTTGGTACCCATTATAATTAGATCAATGTCATACTTAATAATGGCTTCGTCCACCGCAATATTTAAATCTTTTGAACTTAAAATAATCTCAAATCTATGATTTGAATTAGCATCTGAACTCTCTGCCATTTCTTTCAAATCCAATAATTCTTTTAAAGCATGATCATATATAGTATTTTCTAATTTATTTGACAAATTCGTCATGGTTGTCACACCTAAAGCGGTTGAATGTAAGAAGTGAAAGGTGCATACCTCATCTTCGTAGAGTTTTAAGGCATAAACTATGGCGCTCCAAGAATTATCTGAAAAATCTGTTGGTAATAAAATTCGCTTTTCCATGATTTAAGATTTTTTAATTTTAGCTGGGATTAGTAAAAAAGGAATATTTAAGTGAAATCCTATTTGGTTTACAGTGTTTTTAAAAAATAAGTTTTCAAAAAATGAATGTTTATTATTAATCATTACCAATAAGTTAATTCGAGCCCTTAACTGAAATTCAGAGATGGCTTCAGGAACAGATTCATTAGACACACTATGAAATAGATGTGCCGTTTTCTTAAATAATTTTTCAAGTTCCTTTTTGTTTTTTTCTTGTATTTCAGATAATTCATATCCATATGAAACATTTAAAATATTTATTCTAGATATATATAATGAGGTAATATCAATTAAAGGCTCCAGTTGTTTTTTGGTAAATTCTATGTCATAATCTGTTGGAAACAATATTTCATGAGGAGTTTCAAATTTGAAATTTTGTGGAATCGCAAATACTGCGCATTTGATGCTTTTAAATACATGAACCGTATTGGATCCAAATAAAACTTCTTTGGCTCCTGTAGCACCTTTTGTTCCCATAATGACATAATCTATAGCCTTCTCTTTTACCAATTCTTTAATTTCTGAAATTAAAGTGTTGAAAACAGATATCATTTCCAAACTATGATTTGGGTTCTTAAATTCCTTATTAATTCTATCCTTAAAATCTTTTAATAATTTTAATGAGGTTTCCCTGATAGGATCTGGCAATCCAAACTGTGTAGGACCACTAAATAGAGCCGGACTGCCATATAAATACTCCGTTTGATAAATTACTGGCGTATAAACATTCAATAAATAAAATTTACATTTTTCATTTTTAAATAATTGTAAAGCATATACTATGGCGTTCCAAGAATTTTCAGAAAAATCGGTAGGAAGAAGAATCTTTTTCATGATGTTGTTTTATAATTTATAATTCGTCACGTTTCATGTTTTGTAATGCTAACAACGGAATGTTCAGATTTAAGCTTAATTCGTCTATTGTAGACTGGAAAATTATATTTTCTAAAAAGGAATGTCTCGTATTAACCATGACCAACATGTCAATATTATTTTCTCTAATATATTTATAGATAGTATCAAGAATGTCTTTGCTTTTAGCCACTTTAAAATTGATGGGATTTTTACATAATGTTTCTTTTATAAAATCTCTGTTATCTTCTTGCCTCATAGAGAGTTTATCTATTTTAGAAATATATAGCATATCAATAACAGCTCTATATGGTGAGGCCATTTCACAAAGTAATTTTAGTTCTCTGCGTTTAAATGGAATCATATAATTTGTTGGAAAAAGAATATGCCGTGGCTGCGTATATTTATAATTTTCTGGAATGGCCAAAACAGGACATTGCACATATTTTAAAACCTGAAGCGTATGACTGCCAAATGTTAAGTTTTTATCGTTAGTCTTTCCACGGGTTCCCATAGCGACTAGATCTATATTTTCGTCATCAACAATTTTATCTGCTTCATCCAAAAGGAGACTATTAGAAGAAATAAGGTGATATTTATGTTTTGGATTTGGTGAATACTTAGTGACCTTTTTTAAGAGTTCTTGTAATTGTTCATCAGATCTCTTTATTACTGTTTCTTTAGTATGTGCTAATGTTTCTCGAGTTAATGTATGCTCTTCTGCATAAATTTCATCCTGATAAGCATGCATAAAATAAAACTCACTAACTTCATATTTAAATAAATCAACCCCGTAATGAATGGCATTCATTGCATTATTAGAAAAATCAGTGGGAATCAAAATTTTTCTCATGGTTACTTTATTTTGATTAAAATTAAACACATTATTAGCCTGTTACAATGATATTTATCAAGCTGAAATGATTAACAGGCACTGCTATTATTTAAACTACATTTTTGGAGTACTTGATTTGTTTTACTACCATATCTATAAATGGTTATACCCTTTAATTTATATTTCCATGCACTCATAAAAATGTTAGAAACATCTTCACTTGTTTTCTCTTCTGATAGATTTATAGTTTTAGAAACGGCATTATCTGTATACTTTTGAAAGGCGCTTTGATGCAACAAATGATAGTGCCATGGAATATCCAAACTTGTTTTAAAAAGGTTCTTAATATTATCGGGAATGATATCAACATTCTTAATGCTTCCTGTTTTTAAAACCATGTTTTTAACATCCGGGGTCCATAGATTTAATTGCCTTAATTTCTCAATAAAAAGTGCGTTGATTTCAGTTTGTATTTCATTTCCTAAAATTCCCACGCGGTTATATGCCAATGCGAATAAAGGTTCAATAGAATATGAAGTATTTGCAATTACAGAAATAGTTCCTGTGGGCGCAATACTATTGCAAGTGGCATTCCTCAATTTATGTTTTGGTGAAAAAATACTGTTTGGCCAATTTGGAAAAACACCTCTTTCATTAGCCAATTTCTCAGAGGCTTTATAACTTTCATTTTTAATAAACTTCATTGTTTGTTCGGCTAATACAACTGCTTCGTCAGATGCATATGGTATTCCTAAAAGGATAAGTAATTCTGCCCAACCCATAACCCCTAATCCAATTTTTCTATTGGCCATTGTTATCCTTTTAATCTGAGGTAATAAGTAATGATTTAAAGTAATAATGTTGTCTAAAAACCGAATACCTAAATGGACTGTCTTTTCTAATTTACCCCAATCAATTGTAACTTTTTCTCCCAGTTTCACTATCATTTTTGAAAGATTAACGGAGCCCAAATTGCAACTTTCATAATTTAATAACGGTACTTCGCCACAAGGGTTAGTACTTTCAATGCGTCCAATTTTAGGAGTTGGGTTTCCAGTGTTTATTGTATCTATAAAAATTAAACCAGGATCGCCGGTTTGCCAGGCTTCATTAACAATTAATTGCCATATTTCTTTCGCTTTTAAAACCTTAGTTATTTTATTGTTACGTGGGTTTATGAGATTCCAATTTAAATCCTGTTCCACAGCCTTCATAAAATCATCAGAGATTCCCACAGAAATATTAAAATTTTCAATGGCATCCTTACTTGATTTAGAGCTAATAAATGCCTCAATATCAGGATGATTAATATTTAATATGCCCATATTGGCTCCTCTTCGTTTCCCACCTTGTTTCACATATTCAGTGGCAGCATCATATACTTTTATAAAAGCCACCGGTCCTGAAGAGGTACCACTGGCAGGACTTACCAAATCATTTTTAGGCCGTAACTTTGAAAAATTAAAGCCTGTCCCGCCTCCACTTTGATGAATTAGAGCCGCATATTTTAAAGTATTAAATATTTCCTTTAAACTATCCTCAACCGGTAGAACAAAACAAGCGCTGAGTTGTCCTTGTTTGCATGCCGCATTCATTAATGTTGGAGAATTTGGTAAAAAAAGAAAACCGCTAAGAATATTATAAAACTGAAGTTCATAAAAATACTTTTGATGTTCTTCACAGCTTGCAACAAATTTTGCCACACGCTTAAAAAGTTGTTGAGGAGTTTCAATGACATGGCCTTTATTATCTTTTAAAAGATAACGTTCATTTAGAATTTGTCTGGCATTATTTGATAAGGATAACATAATTTAACATGCTATATATCAAATATATATAGAGATTATTTTTACTGCACTGATCAATATCATTTGGAAAAACCAATGGAGTTACCAATTTTATGTATTAACTAAAAACAACCTAAAATGGCACTTAATTTCACACAATTTGCAAAAGAGGCAAATTCATTTTTAAAAAATTATACCAAAGAAATGAATTTAGACAACAATACAGATAAAGCTGGACGCATACTATCTTCTATTCTACATGCATTAAGAGATGTTATTTCAACTGAAGAATCTTTAAATTTAATTTCACAATTCCCTATGTTTTTAAAAGCTGTCTATGTCAATGGATGGACTATACAAAAAAAAGAAAAAATAAAAACTATGCCGGAATTTATTGATTTGGTAAGAAAATATGATGGAGTTACTTCAGTACACGACTTTGAATCAGACGAACTTGCTGAAAATTATATTGATACAACATTTATATTATTAAGAAAATACATCTCCTTGGGAGAATTGGAAGATATCAGAACTATCCTTCCAAAAAATTTAAAATCAATGGTATACCACAATATTATGTTTTAATAAAAATTTATGGAAACTAAAGTCAATTATAAGGAAATTGAAATCCCCATAGAAAAAACTCATTTGAACGGCATTTTACGCTTGAAAAAAGAAAGCAAAGGCATTATCCTATTTTCACATGGCAGCGGAAGTAGCCGATTTAGTAGTAGAAATAATTATGTCGCAAATTTTTTACTGGAAAAAGGATATTCAAGTTTACTATTTGATCTTCTTACCGTCCAAGAAGACACGATATATGAAAACCGTTTTGACATTGACCTGCTTTCAGAAAGGCTATTAAAAGCTACCATGTGGATTACAAATAATAAAGAAACAAAACATTTAAACATAGGTTATTTTGGTGCAAGTACGGGTGCCGCTTCGGCATTAAAAGCCGCAGCTGCATTAGGTAAAAATATCAAAGCCATTGTATCCAGAGGTGGCAGACCAGATCTTGCCTTCTCTGCCTTAAAAAAAATAGAAACGCCCACACTTTTGATTGTTGGAAGAAATGACGAAGTTGTAATAGAGTTAAATAAAAAAGCAAAAAGTAAAATATCTGGGATTTGTGAATTGAAAATAATAGAAGGGGCTTCCCATTTATTTGAAGAGCCAGGTAAACTAGATATAGTCGCTCAAGAAACCGTTCATTGGTTTGATGTTTATTTGAATAAAAAATAATAATTATGTTTAAAAATAGATCTGAAGCTGGATTATTACTTGCTGAAAAATTAAAAAACTACAGCAAAGTTAAGAATGTAATTGTCGTTACAATACCAAGAGGTGGTTTGCCAATAGGTTATACTATTGCAAAACAATTAGAGGTGCCTTTAGAAATTGTGCTTTCAAAAAAAATTGGGCATCCAGCAAATAAGGAATATGCCATTGGTGCTGTCACCCTTAATGACCGCATTTTAGGTATTAATTTAGATATTATTTCTGAAGATTACTTAATGGAAGAAACAAGTAAGATTAGGCAGCTTTTAAAACTACGTCACGACAGGTATTATGGCACCAACAAAGCGCGTAGTTTGCAAAATAAAATTGTCATATTGGTTGATGATGGAGTAGCCACAGGCCACACTATCATCTCCTGTATAAAACTCATTGAAAAGCAAAATCCTTTCAAAATAGTAGTGGCTTTGCCAGTTGGCCCTCCTTCGGTTATCAAAAAAATAGAAGACATGTCTTGCGTTAATCAAACCATCTGTTTGTTAACGCCTTCTGATTTTTATGCCGTTGGACAATTTTACGAAGAATTCAACCAAGTTGATGATAATGAAGTTATTAAACTTTTACAAAAAGCTAATAACAATTTTGTAGAAACCGTTTGAATAAAATAAGCTGAAAGCATAGCACAGCCAAAAAGACCCACTAAAACTGCACAAATTTTATATAGTGGTTTCTAATTCTCAAAATATTAAAGGTTTTGACTACCACTATTAATAAAATTTAAAAAAATCGCTAAAAAAAAACGGGAAAGTCATTTCTTTCCCGTTTTCTCAGTGTATAAAAATCTGCTTTAAGTAAATAAAACAAGTATTACAACTGATTAATAGCCTGCATTAAAAGAAACAGGAAGCAAAACTTCCTGTTTCCTGTTAAAACATTTGATTTTATTTATTAACCTTTTCTAATCATTAAAACTGTTTTTATCTCTAAATACAGATTAAATCTTCAGCTAAAAAATAGCTTCAAACGCTTCTAAACTAGATTAAGCATTTTTACAATGAAATCTCTAGTCGATTTTAAGAAACAGGAAGCCAAAACTTCCTGTTTCCTCAAAGCATTTAATGTCATCATTATAACTTTTGGTTTTCTGCGACATACTCTCATTTCTAAGAAACACATCTGGGTTTTCAGGTTACACAATAGCTTTAAACACTTTGTTCTGGCCTCATCATTTTTCAACAACAAAACCTATTTTTTAAAGAAACAGGAAGCCGAAACTTCCTGTTTCAATTTAGAGTTCAATTATATTATACAATTTTATATTTGCCATTTAATCTCCCATTTATTATGAAGAATACTATTCAATTTAACTAACCAAGAACGATATATGCAAATACATTTAACTAGACAATAGATTTGAACTCATATTTGTTTTGTAACTAAGTGAAAGAACGTATTATTTATTTTGCTAAGATAGCATACAGCTTTTGAATTTGCATTGATAGATATCAATTTGGAAAAATAATTTATACAGGTACCACATCATATACAATATTTAATAAAAACAATCCAATAAAAAATAGTAGCATATATATAACCTGAACAAATTTTATGTTAATAAGTTCTAAACTTGGTATAGTTCTATTTGGAAAAATAAATAGTGCCAACCCAATAAAAAGTGAAACCCAGCCAATTAAAGTGATTAAAATTTTCCAATTTAGTTCCCATACATTATGAAATAAAATATTGACTAATCCCACAATTATAGCAATAAAAGCAGTGAGTATTAAGAATTTTTCATCATTTAAATCTGTAAAAATTTGTTTGATTCGTTTGGGGTTAAAACTGAGTATTAAAAAGAAAATTATTAGATACCATCCCCAAAATTTTGCTAAAAAAATAGAATTATCCATAGGTATTTAATTTTTTTCGTGTAATACAAAAAATGGTATTTCTAAATGATAACTTAAGTCTTCAACGTTAGAATGAAATAAGATCTGTTGAAAATAGTTTAAGTTTTTGGCTACCATAAAAATCATGTTAATATCTCTGCTATCGATAAAACATTGTATCCCTTCTTCAATTTTTTTGTTTGTTAAAAAATGGAAACTATGTTCTTGCTTCACAAAATAATCTTCTATTATTTTTTTATTAATCTCCTGATCTTTATTTAATTCTGATTTTGCTTTGTTAATATGAACAATACGAATAGATGCCTTAAACTGTTTTAAAATCTGTGATATAAACTGTAATATTTCTGAGTCAAAGGAAGATAAAAAATCTGTTGGTAAAGCAATTTCTTTAATTTTGTTAAAATCAGCATTTTCTGGAACAGCCAGAAGCGTACAATTAATTTTTTTTATAACATCATATGTATTTGTGCCTATAAGATACTGATTTAAACCTGAGGCGCCTTTGGTTCCCATGACAATACAATCTATTTCCTTTTCTTCTACAAAATTCTTGATAGATTCTATAAAAAAATTATAATCAGTATGTGTATAGAAATGGTGTTTTTTATGCTCTGGAAATGTTTTAGATATCTGCTTTAAAACTTTTCGCAGTCTCATTTTAGCCGGTTTTGTATATACCTCTTCAATTACATTCTCTGTTGCTGTATAAGGAATATCTCCCGCAACCATATAACTTAATCTATCAACATGAAGCAAATGAAAGTTGCATGCTGATGTTTCAAAAAAACGAATAGCATATTTGATAGCATTCCAAGAGTTTTCTGAAAAATCTGTTGGTAATAATATATTTTTCATAGAATTAAACCTTTAATTACTTAAAATTAGATTTATGTTATGGGCTATGAAATGATATTACTCATTTTGAAGTGTTTAGAACCAGTTTATTATTAATGACTTTGCGTGAAGTTAAAAATGGATAATTTTATTTAATTTTTCTTAATTTTTCTAAATCCACCACTTTAAAATTTTTACCATCCGCCTCAACAATGCCTTCATTTTTTAAAATGGTAAGCGCTCTTACAAAAGTTTCTGAAGCAATTCCCGCAACACTTGCAAGATCACTTCTTGAAATTTTTATTGGATCACCTGGTTTATGATTGATTTTTTCGGCAAATTTTAAGATGGTTGTAGCCGTTTTTTTGTTGACTGAACTATATGCCATTTCTAAAAGCTGCTCTTTTAAAGTAGATAGATTATCAGCTAATAATTCAATTAATTCTAATACAACTTTATGATTATTGTCAAGAATATTCATAAACTCGATTATTGAAATGCCATATAACTTAGTAGCTTGAATAGCTACTGCCGTTTCTTTATGCGGCGCGTTATGGGTAAATGAGGTATACCCAAACAAATCATCTTCCTTAAATAGCGCTGTCACTAATTCTTTGCCTTGTTCATCGATTTGATAGCATTTTACTGCGCCCTTTTTAATTAGGTAAATATAATTTGTGTGATCTCCTTCTCTATAAATTATTTCATCTTTAATGAATTCAAAAAGGATTCCATTATCCTCAAAAAAATTTTTTAAATCATTCAATGATTTTATCTCATCCTCAATTACTTCTTGAATATAATTGGTACTTTTTGTTTCTGTAATCTGTGTTTTATATGATCTTTCAATACGACTTTCGACAACACTAATGAGATCTTCATCAGTAAATGGTTTGGTAATATAATCGTCCGCTCCTAAATTCATGCCCTTTCTAATATCTTGATTTTCACTCTTTACAGATAAAAAAACGAAAGGTATATTTTTACTAGCTTTCTTTTTAGAAAGAATATTAAAAACACCATAGCCATCAAGTTCAGGCATCATAATATCACATATAATGAGGTCTGGCTCATATTTTTCTGCCAATGCTACACCTTTTATACCATTTGAAGCCGTGATAACCTTATATTTAGATAACTCCAAAATTTCAGCTGTGTTCTCTCTTAAAGCAAGGTCGTCTTCAATAACTAAAACTGTTTTCATTGTTTTGCAGTATTTGGTATAGATACCGTAAACGTTGTACCTAAATGCTCTTCACTTTCAAAACTTATTATACCATCTAAATTTTCTAGATGATTTTTAACAATATTTAAACCTATACCTGTTCCTTCTGTATTAATAACATTTTCAGATCGAAAATAACGATCAAAAATATTTTTTTGATCCTTTAACGGAATACCAATGCCATTATCAATAATTTTAATGGTTGTTAAATCATCATTTTGTTCTATATCAATGTGAATCGTTGAATTTTCAGGAGAATATTTAATGGCATTGTGAATTAAATGAGTTAATATTAATTCAATAACTTGTTCATCTTGATATAATGACAAATCATCAATGTTTTCTCTGTATTTAATTTGCTGACCTTCTTTTAAAAGTAATTTAGCGTCAAAAATAATGTCATTAACTATTTCACTTATTTTAAATTCACTAAACTGGTAACTTAAATTCCCTGTCTCAAATTTATCGATAGATAAAAAACTATTTAAAATATTATTTAATAAATGAACTTTATCTGTTATTGTATTTATATGTTTATTTCTATTTGACTGCTGTTCTGTTAATTGGTACTTTCCTAACAATAAACTAGAAGTTAAAATGGCACTTAAAGGTGTTTTAAATTCGTGTGACAGTAAGGACAAAAATCTAGTTTTTAATTCATTGATTTCAATCTCCTTTCTAAGTGCTTCTTTAAGTTGTTTAGTCCGTTCAGTAACCTTATTTTCAAGTTTCGTAGTATAATTTTTGCGTTCTGTTATATCTAAAATGATAGCAACAAAAACTTCTCGTTCTCCTAATTTTGAGAGTTGCAAATGCACCTCGACCGGATAAGTAGTACCATCTTTTCTATATTGAACCGATTCTACTTCTAATTTTTGTACGTTTTTTTTAAGTAAGATGTCAACAATACCCCTAAACTCAGCTTCATCTCGGTAAGGTAATATATCTAATGGAGTCATTTTAACTAACTCATCCATGGTGTAACCAAGATTTTTTTGAGCACCATAATTAACCTTCACAAACTTTAATGTTTTGGCATCAAAAACATGAATTTCATTTAATGAATCATCAAAAATGGTTGATAGATGCTGGCGTTCTTCTTCTTCTCTTTTCCTGTCGGTAATATCTTCTTGAATGCCTATAAAATTTGTAACTAAACCATCCGCATCTGTTATTGGCATAACATACAAATCATTCCAAAATAATGTCCCGTCTTTTTTGTAATTACGTAAAACAACGCGGCAACTCTCCCCTTTTTTAATGGCTGATTTTAATTTTTTAAGAGATTCTTGATCTTTATCGGTACCATACAAGATCCTGCTATTATGGTTAAGAATTTCATTAGATTTATAGCCAGTTATGTTTTGAAATGCAGTGTTGACATAAATCACTGGGTTATCATGCTTTAAGGCATCTGTAATAATAATACCATTCGTTGCAGACTCCAAGGCTCTGCTCTTTATCATTAAATTTTTTTCTATTTCAAGTTGATGTGAAATATCTTTAATTAATGCCATCACATAAGGCTTGTCAAAAACAGTAAACGGAACTAATTCTAAGTCCAATTCCAAGATGTCACCGTTTTTATGTAACCCATAAATATCTTTGGAATCACTCATTTTTTTTCTAGTACCCTTTTTCATAAACTCTTTAAAATGGGTAGCATGACTTTTGTGATAATTAGATGGAAGAAGAATAAGTAAGTTTTTACCGACCAACTCTATTTTAGAGTAACCAAAGATATCCTCAGCCGCAGCATTTATTTCAACAATATTTTGATGATTGTCAACAACAACCACAGCTTCAGAAATTGCTTCTAGAAGAAGACTAGATATTTGATCATTTTGCCTAAACATTATATTCTTTGTTTAATCACAGGATGAATAATGTCTTTCTCGGCTGGCTCTTTAAATTTACGAAATATTTTACAAAAAACGTAAATTTTTATCCATATTGATATATATCATAACAACTTAATCAACAAGAAATTAAATTTGTGCTTATTAGATTCATTGTCATGCGCCATAATAAGAAAATGACCCTTAAATTTTATCAAAACCTTGGTAAACTTTTTTATGCCATTGCGGCAGTAGATGATCATGTAAAAAAAGTTGAGTTTGATAAGCTTAAAGAGTTAGTGAAAAAAAAATGGTTAGAACTTGATCCCATTGAAGATATTTACAGCACTGATGCGGCCTATCAAATTGAAATTGTTTTTGATTGGTTATATAATCAAGAAAATTTAAACACTGAAGCGTGTTTTGATGCCTTTGTGAATTATAAAAACGAACAAAAACATTTGTTTTCCAAACCAGTTAAACAATTAATTTTAAAAACAGCTGGTGCAATTGCTGCGGCCTTTTCGGGTATCAACAAATCAGAATTAATTTTTCTTGCTAAATTAGACTTGGAATTAAAAAACATATCGTGATGACTTATTATTTCAACACCATCGTTTCAGGAAATTTTGAAACAGTTATAGAAAACGTTACCGAATTATTAAAAAAAGAAGGATTTGGCATACTCACACAAATTGACATTCAGCAGACTTTAAAAAATAAATTGGATGTCCATTTTAAAAAGTATAAAATACTAGGTGCTTGCAATCCGCCTTTTGCATATGAAGCATTACAACAGGAAGATAAAATTGGCACCATGCTTCCATGCAACATTATTGTTCAGGAATTGGAGCCAAACAAAATAGAAGTGGCTGCAATTAACCCCATGGTTTCAATGCAAGCTGTAAAAAATGAAAAACTCGGAAATATTGCTCAACAGGTGAGTCAAAAATTAGAAAACGTTATAAGTAATCTTAAAAATGAAAAGTAGTTTTAATGACATAATAAATGAAAATCAACCCGTGTTGGTTGATTTTCATGCAGAGTGGTGTGGCCCATGTAAAATGCTTGCTCCAATTTTAAAAGAGGTAAAGCATGATTTAAAGGATACAATAAAAATTGTAAAAATTGATGTTGACAAAAATCAGGTATTAGCAAGCAAGTACCAAGTTAGAGGGGTGCCTACAATGATTCTTTTTAAAAATGGAAATCAATTATGGCGTCAATCTGGAGTTGTTCAAAAAAATGATATTATATCTACCATAAAACAGTATCTCTAAAAACAATCTGTAATGATGAATATCATTTTGAAATATTAGAAAACCTTATACTTTTAAATTGCAATTTAAAAGTATAAAGTGATGAAAAAAGTAGTTATTCTATTCGTAATTTTATTTTTGACCCCTGTTTTAGTTGACGCACAAACAATTGGAAACGTGGATTTTATTTCTCCTTTTAATGATGGCCTTTCTGCTATAAAAAAAGATAATCAATGGGCATTTATTAATCAAGAAGGGGCTATTGTTTTAAACTTTAGAAATGACTTAGTGTCAACTAAATTTAACGATGGTAATTATCCAATATTTGTTAATAACAGGTGTTTAATACTCAAAGAAATTAATGGGATTTCTTATTTTGGATACATTGATTCTTCTGGAAAAACAATTATAGATCCCCAATTTTTAAATGCTCAAAATTTTCAAAATAATGAAGCCATTGTATTAAAACTGACTGAAGAAATAATTGGAAAAAATGATGTATTGGGTAAAAATATTGTTCAATATAAGTATTACGAAGTAACCATAGACCCAAATGGGAATATAAACCAATATTTAACACCTAAAGGTTTTAATACCATATTAGATAAAAAGTATTTAAAAACTCCTCCTGAAATTACTTCTAAAAGAATTTCAGATAATTTGTATGCCATTTATGGCGAAAATAAAGACTGGACCATTATAAAAACAATTAATACAAACCCGTTATAAATGAAAGCAAACCTCAATTTGGGAAGTGTTTTTGGAATTAAAATAAAAGTCCACTGGACTTTTATTTTTTTAATAATATGGATCATTTTTAGTGAATTGAAACGCGGTGGAAATACCAATAGTATTTTATTTAATATCGCTTTAGTTCTGGCCGTTTTTGTATGTGTAATATTACATGAATTAGGACATGCATTAACTGCCAAATATTTTGGCATCGAAACTAAAAAAATAACCTTATTACCCATCGGAGGTATGGCTACCTTGGAAAGAATACCTGAATCTCCCAAACAAGAACTATTAGTCACATTAGCAGGTCCTTTGGTTAATATTATAATTGCCTTGACACTCTATTTTATCATTCCTGTTCAGGAATTAATGCATTTAAATTTCACAGAAACGTTTGAAACTTTAAGCAGTTTTACACTTTTTAATTTTTTATTCTACCTCTATATAGTAAACATTGCGCTTGTAGTTTTCAACATAATTCCTGCATTTCCTATGGATGGAGGGCGGATTTTAAGAGCCGCATTAGCAGTTAAAATGAACCGGGTTAAGGCAACGCAAATTGCATCAACCATTGGTCAGCTTATAGCCGTTTTACTTTTATTAATAGGTTTGTTATACAACCCCATTCTCATATTCATTGCCCTGGTAATCTTTTTGGGTGCCTATGGTGAAAACCAAATGGTACGACATATGGCCATACTTAAGGGACATACCGTTAAAGAATCCGTAATCACAAATATTACCACATTTAATCCAAATGATACCCTTAAAGAAGTGATAAAAGTAATTATTTCAGGTACTGAAAATAATTTTATAATCCTTGAAAAGGATAATATAAAAGGACTTCTATTCTATCAAGACATCATTGAAAATGCAAAAAATGAAAATACCATAGTTAAAGATATTATGAAAACTTCGTTTAAAACGGTAAATAGCAATGACGACCTAAATAAAATCTACCAATTGTTACATAGCCAAAAAAACTCCTTTTTTCCGGTTTTGGAAAATGACAAACTAATAGGTGTAATAGATTCCGTCAACCTCAATGAATTTATATTATTTCAACCTAAACTAGTTTTTTAAATTTTATTTCATGCGACTTTCTTATTTTTTGATACTTATTCTTATGATAGTATCGTGCTCCAAAAAGTATGATAAAACGCTACCAGAATCTAAAAATCTTGTAGAGTCGGTGTATTCTTCGGTTACGATTCAACCGGATAGCTTATATGAAGTTTATGCTATTGTATCAGGTATTTTGGATAAAAATTTGAAAACAGAAGGAGATCTTATTTCTATAAATGAGCCACTCATAAAAATAATCAATAATACCCCAATTCTTAATACCCAAAATGCAAAATTGGCTTTACAACTAGCGGAAAATAATTATTCTGGGAGTGCAGCCATTTTAGAAGGCATACAAAATGAAATTAATACTGCCATTTTAAAATATAAAAATGATTCCATTAATTTTTTCAGACAACAAAATCTTTGGAACCAACAAATAGGATCAAAAGCTGATTATGATACTAAAAATCTTAATTATCAATTGGCTTCAAATAACCTAAGTCTTTTAAAAAATAAATACAATAACACTAAGAATTCCTTAGAAACAGCACTTAAACAGGCCCAAAATAATTTCCAAACGTCATTAATTAGCGCAAAAGATTTTACCATTGTAAGTAAAATTAAAGGTAAAGTATATGCATTATATAAAGAGCCCGGCGAGATAGTTACCATTCAAGAACCCCTAGCATCTATAGGTAGTTCTATAAATTTTATCATTGAATTATTGGTAGATGAAGTAGATATTGTAAAAATATCTAAAAATCAAGAAGTCGTCATCACCCTTGATGCCTATAATGGTCAGGTATTCCCTGGAAAGATTTCAAAAATTTATCCTAAAAAGGATGAGCGCAATCAAACTTTTCTAGTCGAAGCTGTATTTATTAATCCTCCAAAAGTATTATACCCAGGCCTTTCAGGTGAAGCCAATATAATTATTGCCAAAAAAGATGATGTTCTAACCATTCCAAAAGAGTATTTAATGGAAGGAAACAAAGTTAAAACTGATAATGGCATTATGACTATTTCAACGGGATTACAAAATATGGAATATATAGAAATACTTTCCGGGATTACAAAAGACACCTATATCTATAAATCTAAAAATGACTAACTGGCCGGTTATATTAAGTATTGCCAAAACACATTTGCTTTCAAAAATCAAGCAAACAGCAACGGCGGCGCTTGGTGTTACTTTTGGCATTGGAAGCTACATAACGTTGGTGTGCTTTATGACAGGATTAAATACCATGCTTGACGATTTAATTCTCAACCAAACGCCCCATGTGCATATTTATAATGAGATTGAACCATCACAAAATCAACCTTTAAGTTTATTAGCAGATTTAAAGAACAACTTTAGTGTTATTCATTCTATTAAACCTAAAATGAGTCAGAAAAAAATTCATAACGCGATACCAATTATTAACTATTTGAATAAAGATATTCAAGTAAGAGGCGCTATTCCTGAAGTAAAAACGCAAATATTTTATATTGCAGGGTCTATAGAACTAGCTGGTAATTTAACAGGCATTAACGTTATGGATGAAGCCAGATTATTTAATTTCAAAAATTATATAGTTGAAGGCACACCAGAAGATTTAGATACTAATGATAATGGCATTTTATTGGGTGCAGGCATCGCAAAAAAAATGTCTCTATCCATTGGAGACCGCATACAAATAAGTACTATAAAAGGAGATATTTTCCGTTTGAAAATTGTTGCTATTTTTCAAAGTGGTATTGCTGATATTGATGCGATGCAAAGTTTTGCCAATTTAAAAACGGTACAGCGCATTTTAGGTGAAGCAGAAAATTATATAACAGACATCAATGTGAAGTTGTATGATATCGCATTAGCGCCTTCCCTATCAAAAAAAATAGAACAACAATTTCATTTAACCGCCATAGATATTAAAACAGCGAATGCGCAATTTGAAACTGGTACCACAGTAAGAAATCTGATTACTTATGCTGTTTCCATTACATTACTGATAGTAGCAGGATTTGGCATTTATAATATCTTAAATATGCTTATTTATGAAAAGATGAATGACATTGCTATTTTAAAAGCGACAGGGTTTTCAGGGAAAGATGTTCAGATAATATTTATGAGCCAGGCAATGATTATTGGTTTTGTAGGTGGTGTTTTAGGATTATTACTTGGCTATGGCTTAGTCAGTTTTATTGATACCATACCATTCAGGACAGAATCTTTGCCAACAGTAAAAACATACCCGGTAAATTTAGATCCTATGTTTTTTGTCATAGGTTTTTCATTTGCCATATTTTCCACTTTTTTAGCAGGTTATTTTCCTGCAAGAAAAGCCAAAAAGATAGATCCTGTAACCATTATAAGAGGTCAGTAAAATGAATACTGTTTTAGAAACAAAAAATATTAATAAATATTTCAGAAAGCCTGTGTTATATCATGTTTTAAAGGATATAAACTTTCAAATTAAAACAGGAGAATTTGCTTCTATTATGGGAAAATCAGGTTGCGGAAAATCAACCTTACTCTATATACTTTCCACTATGGATACCGATTATGAAGGAGAACTATTATTGAATAACCAATTAATAACAGGTCAAGACAGAAATCACTTATCATATTTAAGAAACAAACATATAGGTTTTGTCTTTCAGTTTCACTTCTTATTGTCTGAATTTACCGTCTTAGAGAACGTCATGCTTCCTGCTAAAAAATTAGCAGAAAAAACAAGCAAAGAAATTGAACATGATGCTTTTGAAAAATTAAAAATGCTTAACATAGATCATTTAGCCTATAAACAGGCATCTAGAGTATCAGGAGGAGAAAAACAACGCATAGCGATTGCAAGAGCACTAATAAATAACCCTTCTATCATCATGGGTGATGAGCCAACCGGTAATTTAGATAGTTATAATTCAGAAAACGTTTTTAATATTTTCAAACAATTAAGCGCTGAACATAACTTATCGTTATTAGTGGTTACTCATGACGAGGATTTTGCGAAAAGAACGGATAGAATTATTACCATGGAAGATGGGACAATTTTAGCTTAACAAGATAAAAGAAACACTGTTTTTTTTTAATTAAAATGGTTTATTTAGTCGTTTAAAGTTTAATAATTATCTCAACAGAAATGGTGTTTAATTGCTGATATAGTTGATTTTAGTCATTTAAAATAACCATTTTAAAACCTAACTTTAATATTTAATTCCAAAATACCTTATAATATGGCGTTTATAGATTACTATAAGATTTTAGGCGTTCCAAAAACTGCAACTGAAGCCGATATAAAAAAAGCTTACAGAAAATTAGCCAGGAAATACCATCCTGACTTAAACCCTAATGACAAAGCTGCTGAAATTAAATTCAAAGAAATTAATGATGCCAATGAAGTTTTAAGTAATTCTGAAAACAGAAAAAAATACGACCAATATGGCGAACACTGGCAACATAGTGAAGAATTTGAAAAGGCCAAACAACAGCAACAATATCAGCGAAGTACTCAAGGTTCTGCAAAAGGGTTTTCTCAGGAAGATTTTTCAGATATTTTTGGCAGCATGTTTGGTGGAAGAGCTTCAGGAAGCGGTGACAGACAGATTAAATTTAGAGGTCAGGATTTTAATGCAGAACTGCAACTAGATTTAAAAGATATTTTTACCACACACACACGAACCTTAACTGTGAATGGGAAAAATATTAGAATCACCATCCCCGCAGGTATAGAAAATGGACAGATTATAAAAATAAAAGGGCATGGTGGTCCAGGTGTCAATGGAGGACCCAATGGTGATTTATTAATTCAATTCTCTATTGTTAATAATTCCAAATTTAAAAGAGACAAAGATAATCTGCATGTCACTGTAGATTTAGATGTGTATAAGGCCTTATTAGGTGGTGAAGTTATGATTGATACTTTTAATGGAAAAGTAAAACTTAATATAAAACCAGAAACTCAAAATGGCACAAAAGTTAAACTTAAAGGCAAGGGATTTCCTAAATACAAAAAAGAAGGGCAATTTGGAGACCTGTATATCACTTATCATATAAAAATACCAGAAAAACTTTCTAACCAAGAGAAAGCGCTCATTGAACAGTTACAAAAACTTCGTTAATTATGGGAACAAAAAAATTAATATCAGTACAATTAATGTGCAATCATTACAACATTCCTGTATCCTTTATTGATGCATTACAAGAATTTCAACTGGTTGATATCATTATTGAAAATGAACATTTATATATTCACCAATCCCAATTAAAAGAAGTTGAAAAAATGATGCGCATGCATTATGAGCTTGACATTAATTTTGAGGGTTTAGATGCCATTTATAACTTACTTCATCAAGTTGAAACTTTAAAAGAAGAAATCATTTTGCTACAAAACAAATTAAAATTCTATGAAGATTTATCATAAATTAAACCTAAAATTTATATTTTAATTTAATATGAATGCCTTCTTATTGGATTATCATCATTAGTAGTTGTTCTTCTACCCTTAACTTTTGTATTATTATTGATGTGATATTCTCTGATGTTATCCTCAAAATAATTATTAATCCTTATTTGTTTTGAATGTTTAAAATTGACCGTGTTAAATCTTGGAGGCAAAACTTTGACAGTTAACCAAACTCCGTTATCAAAATAGATATAATTGCCATACGTTAAATCATAATAAACCACATAATCAGGAAAATAAATATACCTTAAGTTAATCACCCTATTTGGATAAAACCAAGGAGGTGTAGGATGATTATTATGAGTAGATACGATAACCGGCCCACAACTGTCTAAGCTAATAAAAACGCTTAAAAAAAACATTGTAAACATCAGTTTTATGGTTTTCATATCATCCTATTTTAACTATAAAAGAATTTATTTTAAATAAATTTTAAAATGATATTGGTCAATTCTCAAAATTCCATTTGATTAACGCTTCTAATAAATTTATGACACGAACCTTCACTGCAACGTATACAGTTTCTTAATTAGAAAATAAAAGTCCAACAAAAAATCTTTTGGCATTGATTAAAATCATTTTGAAGCTTTTTCTATAAGGCTACTTTTAGCCTAATATTAATTTTAAATAATAAGTACTATGAAAAAAATAATTTTATTAGGAGCAATGGTGGTTTTAGGAACTGCTACCTTATTTGCACAAGACCAATTAAAGGACCAAGATCAGGACAGAGATCAAGATCGCGTTATTCTGGTTGATGGGGATGTTTTACATATTAGAGATCGGGACCAAATTAGGTTAAAAGATCAAATAGTATTGGATGATGGAACAGTTGTAAATCCTGATGGTACGTATATGACTAAAGATCAAGACAGATTGCGTTTAAAAGATGGCGAATGTTTAGATAATGATGGTATTAAATATCGCAATGAATACCAATATCGATTTAAAGTACAAAAAGAAAACAAAGGATTAAATGAAAGTCAAGTTGCAGAACGTAATCAAAACAGATATCAAATAATAGCCATGGATGGTGAACTATATCAAATTAGAAATCAATCTCAAGAACAAGTTCGCCAACAACTAAAACTAAATAATGGAACAGTTGTGAATCCAGACGGAAGCTATCAAACACAAGATCGTGCTCAATTACGTCTTAAAGAAGGTGAATGTTTGAACATGGATGGAGAAATGTATCAAAACATGTTTCAACATAGAAAAATGATCAATGAAAAAGCTTTGAATAAAAATTTAAATAAAAATAAAATTCAAACTAAACCACAGGTCAAAAAAACAAAAAAAGGGATTTCTTAATTCAATAGAAAAAAGGGGTTTTATTCAAAACCCCTTTTTAAAATTCAAAACTGGTCATTATGAAATTGCAAATATTTAAATTTAGTCTTCTATTTTTAATTCATTTTATTGTTAATCCAATATTTGCACAAGACAAATCCGAGATTTCCAGACGCTCTGAAAATAGAAATTCATCTTACTTTTCAATAAATTTAAGTTTTATTAGTGATGCCGTTTATTTGGGACGAAAAGATTCCATAACAGCGCCATACTTGAATCCATCCCTCATTTATCATAACAAATCAGGATTTTATGCTTTAGGTTCATTTTCATACCTCACAAAATCTGATCAGAGCAGAATTGATTTGTTTTTAGGAAGTATAGGATACGATTTTAATTCTAAAAATTTAAGTGGTGATTTTTCAATAACAAAATATTTTTTTAATACGGATAGTTATAATGTAATTTCAGAAGTTGACGCTGACATCACGGCCAGTTTAAAATATGATTTTGATTTATTATATTTATCTGCTTCTTCAACGTATTTCATTGCTAAAGAGAGTAATTCAGATCTTTTTTTATCTACTGAAATAGGACATGATTTTGTTACTTCTA
>JAHENA010000183.1 GCA_024643405.1 Flavobacteriales bacterium
CTATTGTTAAACATATTATATTCGCTTAATAAATCCGGTTCTTATGAATCGGATTTTTTTTTATTCTTAAAATAATTTTTTACTATTACATAAAACCTCATTATGTTTAATTTAGGATCATGAAATACAAATTTTAACTTTGTATTATTCTTTATAAACATCATATTGAAAATAAGCCACTTATTTTTTTTTATTGCATTTAATAATCCGGGTAATTTTAGATATTCAATACAATTATATTCCTGCTTCATTAATTCTTTTCCCAAACTTGCTAAACAATATAAGTATGGAAAATTAACTCCTGCAACGAATGAAGCTTCCAAGGAACCCCAATATCTAGGGTTGATTTCCAATATTTTAAAATTATTTGCTTTATAATCATATCTGATATCGATATTTGCTATTCCAGACCAATCCAAGGATTTCATCAAACGTTTTACTTCAACTAATAAGCTTGAATTATATAAAAATTTAACCCCGATTGGAGATGTAAATTCTACATCCTTAAATATAATCCCTTTTTGAATAGTAAAATTAAGAATCTCGCCATTTTTACATAAAACATTACAACTTAAGTCATAACCTTCAATAAATTCTTCAATTAAATACTCATCATTAACATTATTTTTATTTGCAAAAAAATCTTTAATTTCTTCATAACTAAATATTTTACAAATCCCCTGACCATCAGATGTACCTTCTGAAGGTTTTATTAAAAGAGGAAATTTAAAAATCTTATTTTCGAAATTATCTTTATCAAGCACAAAACTATGGGGACAAGATATTCTATTAATAACCATATGCTTAGAAAGCAATACTTTATTACGAGCAGTATTAAAATTATCTAATGACGGCAATAAGCATAACCTGTCTTTGAAATAAATTAATTCCTTGTGCTTTATTATAGCTCCAATTCCATCTTCGAAAACTGGCATTACTAAATCAATATTATATTTTTTTTGTTCTTCATTAATATGAGATATCCATACCGTTTTATCATCATCTTCAGGATAATAAGAAAAATGCTTAATATGACTTGAATATTTGATTAAACTATCTTCAATACTAGACATCAAATAAATCTCTGCATCTTTCACATGTGAAATACAATTAACAACTAAATGTACTACGGGAAACTCAGCGTCAGGAATTAAAATTGAAAATTTCATTAAATTGATTATAATTTATAAAAATCTAAAATACATGAAAGTTTTAAAATTTAAATGCTTTTATTGATGCTATCGTTTTAAAAATTATTTTGATTTAATAATCTCATCGCTTTTCTAAGTTAATTATCTAATATATTTTTAATTACGAATCACATACCATAATTTTAATAAAACTTGATAAGTGAATTTAGATTAATAGCAAAACAAATTATTAAATAATTTTAAAAACTTTTAATTATGAAAATGAAACTTACAAAAATTTACATTCCTTTATTGGGATTATGTATGCTTCTTGGCGTTATTAGCTGTCAAACAGAACCTTTAAGTCTTAATGAAAATTTAACTGTAACGAATAGTTCCGCTAAAATAAAGGGAAATAAGGTTCCAGTAACTTTGAATTGGGATGAATGTTCGTCGAAAGTAACTCAGGTAGACTTATTAGCTGGTCAAAATATTTTGGTTGGAAATGTTACCGTTGAAATAGTAGGTGACAACTACGAAATTACCTATAACATAACAGATGATGGATGGTGCTTAACTCAAACACATTTGTCAGTAGGAGATTCTCCGGGAGATTTTCCACATACCAATACTGGAAATCCTAAAGTTGGACATTTTGAATTTGGAGGATCTCTTGATTGTACTTCGACAGCCACTTACACGGTGCCTATATCAGAAGGAACCTACATTGCAGCGCATGCTGTCGTAAATTGTAAATCAACTTCAGAAGAGTTCGCAGCAAATATAGAATCACTCCCTGTAACCATACCTGTATGTGTAACAGCTAAAGGTGATGGTGATAGCTATTTTGATATTAAAATAGGCGGTGAAAGTTTCTTAGCTGGTGATTATAATGCTTGGTGTATAAATCTACATAAATCACTGAGTAATGATTTCTGTTTTGACGCTAATGCTTATTCAATGTATGATGAAAATTTACCTGATATTTTTGGTCAACCTGAAAATCTTGGGGCTGTCAATTGGATTGTAAATCAAGACTTTTTGACTCAAGGATATACGTTTGGAGAAATTCAATGGGCTATCTGGGAGTTATTAGAACTAGATAATAATACATCCTATTGTTGTTTAGGAACATGGGATGAAGCTAAAGCTTTAGCAATTTTTAATCAAGCAATTCAACATATTGACTTTGAACCTGGTTGCGGAGAACTATTAGGTATTGCTATACTTCCAACCGAAAGTTTCTCAAGCACTCAGCCTGTTATGATTACTATTCCTATACCATGTGACATTGATTGTGAAGAAACAGCATGGGGAGATGGTTGTGGATTCCCAGGAAAACAATGGGCTACATATTTTCAATATGGTAATTAAGAATCCATAATTTTAAAGTTATCAAGTATAAAATCCGGTTCTTATGAATCGGATTTTTTTTACAATAATTTTTAAAGTAGTAATTGTCAAAAGA
>JAHENA010000022.1:0-3834 GCA_024643405.1 Flavobacteriales bacterium
TACTATTTGTATCCGCATCGGATTTATCAGCACAGTCATATGAAAACCTAAATGTTTTAGAAGGGCATTATACAACAACCTATTTCAGTAATGGCTCAAGAAAGCAAGCAGAAACTATGGCTACACGTTGTGATAGTGTAATATCATTTTATAAATCAATTTTAAATTTTGAGCCAATTGTTACCTTATTAGTGTTGTCACCAACTGACTGGAGTAAATACACAAGCTTTCCAGTTTACGGAATGCCACATTATGATGATGTTCAAACGCTTATTGTCGCTTCAGAAGACAATGATTTTTGGAAGAGCTTTATTCCACCTTTAGACCAGTTGCAACCTGAACTTGCTAAACAAATTTCAGACACTTACACTGACAAGAATAATTCACTGACTATGCGAAGTTTTTTTGACCTGTTGGCTGTTCACGAATTAGGACACGCTTTTCACATCCAAGGCAGTCTTACTATGCAACGTCAATGGATGGGAGAATTATTTGCAAACATCCTTCTTCATACTTACATAGCTGAAAAGGAACCTGAACTGTTACCGGCATTAACGATTTTTCCGAGAATGGTTGTGAACTCAACAAAAAAAGATGAATTAAAATATTCTACTTTAAAGGAATTGGAATCTAATTATAGCATAATAGGTCAACAATACCCTAACAATTATGGATGGTATCAAAGTCGTTGGCATATGGCAGGAGGAACTATTTATGATGCTGGGGGAATTAAAGCATTACAGAACCTTTGGCAAGCGTTAAAAAATCAGAAAGAATCATTGGATGATATGGAATTTGCCAAATTATTGTCAGATAAAGCTCATAAAAGTATTGCAGACGTTCAACTAAAGTGGGATGAATAAAAGCCAGCCGCTAACATTGTATAAAAATAATGCGTGAGTTTATTTCTAAATCAAAAGTTAGTGCTTGTTTGCAAGCAAATAAGCACTATTCTTATGCCTAAACGTTGGGCATGCATTAAAAAAAATGAACTTTCCCGAAATAGCCTGACTAAAAATAGATTACCTTTAATTGTTTTCCTTTTTAAACCATGAAGCTCATATCTTCCCTCTTTGCTTTTGTTCTATTCTTTAACTTTTCGTTAAATGCTCAATCTTTAGACAATCTGGAAGGTACTTATTTAGTTGAACAAGATTCTATTGTTCACTCGTACAATTTTAACAACGGAAAGTTAATTGTTAAGCTTAATATTAAGGATTCCTATAAATTAAATTTTACCTATAAATACAATTATATTTACGATGTAGATGACACTTTAAAGGTTAGTTTAATAGGTATCGAATCTGAAGAGATTGAACCTTTAGGTAAATCAAAGAAAAAGAAAACCAAGTCGTACATTCCTGATCTCTATATGATGTCGGGTTATTTCTTTTCCATTTGGACATTAGAAAAAATTGAAGACAATAACCTCTTTATAAAAGTGACACCAAGTTCTATTAAATGGCCTGCCTCAAAAGCCCACTTAGCAAGTTATTATTCAGGTTTTGAAGACCATATTGTTTTACAACCAATATTAAAGCAATGATATTATGAAGGTTAGAAATTTTAAATTATTGTTTTTGTCATTTACACTATCAATTTTTATCTCATTGAAGACAATTGCTCAACAAGTTAGTTCAGAATTAAAAGCTCAAGCCGAAAATGGAGATGCTGATGCCCAATATGAAATTGGAAAGACTTACTTTAGGTATGAGTATGGTAGTTCAAAAAAAAGAGCCGAAGCCGAAAAATGGCTTTTAATGGCCGCAGAACAAGGTCATGATAAAGCAACCTATATTTTAAGTAAGTTGAGATTTAGTAAATACGAGTGTCCGATTGAGGTATTAAAAAAATTAGCTTTAGAAGGTTATTCTGAAGCTCAATTTTCTTTAGGAGCAAGATACCAAAACTATATAAATGACTCGCTTAATGATTTATCAGTTGCATACAAATGGATGCTTTTGTCATCTAAAGACCCTTATGAGCGCTATGATAGATCTTGGAGACTTATCAATCATTTTAAAATCTCCCATTTAGAAATTAGCAAAGGGCAAAAAATGGCTAAAGAGCATACAGAAAAATATGGCCCCACTTCAAAAAGCATATATCTGGAAAATGATTGAAGTGAAATTCCAAGCTATTTTAAATACAGCTATGTGGTTAATAAAGTGATATTAAAGCAATAACAAAAGCTTTAAGAACTTGAAAAGATAAAATTAATAATTGCTAAAGAGGTACAAGAAATAGACCATAACATTTTAAGCGTTTGCCGTTCAGCTATTTGTGATTAACGAAAAAAAATTAATTAACCCTTTTTCTTTTTAATTTTGATCTACACTTACAAACCATGTAATTAATAACCAACCGATGAAAAAAATATTAATTCTATTATTCCTAATTCCTGTAATTCACTTTGGCCAAGAGGAAAAAATTATTGATTATAACGATATTATTAAAATAAGAGACCTTTTCTCGTTGAAAAGTGACTCAACTTTAATTTCAGGTAAAGTTAAACTTTGGTATGAAAATGAACAATTAGCGAAAGAAATCACAATTAAGAATGGTAAAATTGATGGGGTTCAAAAAGAGTGGCATGAAAACGGACAGTTAAAGAGAGAGTGGTCTGTTAAGGATGACCAATTAAACGGGATTAATAAAGAGTGGTATGAAAATGGTCAGTTAAGTTTTGAGGGCACTTATAGAGAACATAAAGCTGAAGGTGTTTTAAGAGAATGGCATGAGAATGGTCAATTAAAATCCAAAGGTACATTTAAAAACGACTTAAAAGAAGGTCTTGTAGAATGGTGGTATGCTAACGGACAGTTAAAAGAAGAAGCTACTTTTCTCAATAATTTTAAGAATAATGTAAATAAAGAATGGTACGATAATGGTCAGTTAAAAGTGGAAATGAATTTTTCAAAAGGACAACAAAATGGATTGTCTAGAGAATGGCACGAGAATGGTCAATTAAAGGGTAGTGGCATGTTCAATAACAGTAAGCAAGAAGGACTTTGGCAATGGTGGTTTGACAATGGACAGATGGAAGGTGAATCTACATTTAAAAATGGAAAACCTGACGGGGTTTCGAAATTATGGAATATGGATGGAAAATTACTTAAAGAGCAGACTTATAAAAAAGGGAGATTAATCTCTGAGAAAAGTTATTAAGCCCCAATATTTCTTAAAATTGTGTACACTGTATAAATAAATTGCTATTGTAAGCCTAATAAATAACGTAATGAAAAAGTATATACTAAAATTTTTGACTGCCATATTAATTGTCAACGCAATGGCCTGTGGCAACTCTGAACAGAATTCTAAGGATAGCAGTAAAATTAATAAAGCATCCAATCAAACTTTAACAAACAAAGTTAATATGATTACTCAAAAAATAACACCTTGCCTTTGGGTTGAAACAACGGACGCAAAAGCAGTAGTAGAATATTACCTTTCTATTTTTAAAGATGGTAAAATGAAAGAGTACCACCAATATAAAAATCAACCAGAAGCAGGTGGAGGAAACTTTGAAACGGCCATTATAGAAATTGCTGGAATGGAATTAAGTATTCTGGCAGCTGGTCCATTTTTCAAATTTAATGAATCTGTTTCTTTTGTTATCAATACACAAGACCAAACAGAAACGGACTATTATTGGGCTGCATTGACTGCTAACGGTGGAGAAGAAGGTTCTTGTGGTTGGTGTAAGGACAAATATGGTTTATCATGGCAGGTTGTTCCTACTGAATATTTTGACCTTATTAACAGCAATGACCCAAAAGTTAGAGAGAAGGCAATGAAGAATACGTTAAAGCAAAAGAAACTAATATTATCAGA
>JAHENA010000022.1:3934-37127 GCA_024643405.1 Flavobacteriales bacterium
TTTGCTTTTTTTGTCATCGAAATGGCAACTGGCATCATTTCAGAATCAATGGGTCTTGTTGCGGACAGTTTGGATATGTTAGCGGACAGTTTTGTTTATGGAATTAGCTTGTTTGCGGTTGGAGGAACTCTGATTAGAAAAAAGCGGATTGCAAAACTTGCTGGATATTTTCAAATTGCACTTGCTATTATTGGATTTATAGAGATTTTAAGAAGATTTTTTGGTCATGAAACACTTCCGAATTTTAAGACAATGATTATTGTTTCAATTTTTGCCCTAATCGCAAACGGAATTTGTTTGTATTTAATGCAAAAGTCAAAAAGCAAAGAAGAAGCTCATATGAAAGCAAGTATGATTTTTACATCAAATGACGTGATAATCAATTTAGGGGTTTTAACAGCAGGACTTTTAGTAAATTGGTTACATTCTGGAAAACCTGATTTAATTATTGGAACAATTGTTTTTGTTTTAGTAATTCAAGGTGCATTCAGAATTCTGAAATTGAGTAAATAAAAGCACTAGCTACAACACCTTATAAAATTAATTATTTGGTCTGTATGTGCTAGGAAAATCTTATGAATTTTCTTCTGGTTCGTTTTCTTTTTCTAACTTAGTTCTCACGAAAGCCACTAACCATTAACAAATACGTCAGCATGAAAATCAAACAGTCTAACTAAATCAAACTTCCAATGATAAATATTAAAGAAAACGTTGTTTGGATAACAGGTGCTTCTTCTGGTATTGGCAAAGCTATGGCCTTTGAATGGTCAAGATTAGGATATAAAGTGGTGCTTTCAGCCAGACGTAAAGAATTATTAGAAGAGATTGCTCTTGAGATTAGGAATTTGGGTGGAGAAGCATTGGTTGTTCCAGTTGATATTATGGAAGAAAAATCAATAGAAGATGCTGTTCAAAGAATTATAACCACTTGGGGGCGTATGGATATTGCTGTAGCCAATGCTGGATTTGGTGTATTTGGAAGTATCGATAAATTGACTGCAAAAGATTGGAACAGGCAATTACAAGGTAATGTCACCGGGTTAGCCTTGACGGTAAAATATGCACTGCCATATTTGAAGCAAAACCTGGGCCGTGTTGGTTTAATCGGCAGTGTAGGCGCATATCTACCTAATCCTTATGTTGGTGCCTATGGCGCTTCAAAAGCTGCTGTACATTCAATAGGTTTGACATTGCAAGTTGAATTAAAAGATACTGGTGTGAGTTGTACTACCATACATCCTGGTTTTGTGATGTCTGAGATTGCCAGAATTGATAATGAAGGTGTCTGGCATCCTGAACGTCCAGATCCACGTCCATCAAATTTAATGTGGCCAACAGATAAAGCTGCGAAAGTTATGGTGAAGGCGATAATGAAGCGAAGAAGAAATTATGTTTTCACAACCCACGGGAAAGTTTTTGTTTGGTTGCAGCGTTGGTTTCCTAGCTTGGTGAGAACTATTGTTTCAAAAGGTCCAAAACCAGAATAAAAAAAGATTAGTTGTAATCTAACTGTAACCAATGAAAAAGGAACGCTTTCCACCTATTTCAATATTATTGTCATTAATTTTTAAAACCAGAGTGTCACTTTTTGTTTTCATTAATGCTATTAATCTTTTCTTAATCTTATTAACTTTTTATTAATCTATACCTGTAAGAGATACATCTACTTTAGCCAGCACTATTTCATAAGACTAAAAGTGGATGAAAAAACTAGTAAAACAATTAATTACAGGCCTTGCTTTAATGACATTAATGCCTAATCTAAATGCGCAAGGATGTGTAGCCATTAGGGGGTTTTCATCTTGTAGTTCTAGCCAAATGGAAATGGGTAGCGCTTTAAATAAAGGAGATTTTTCAGTAGGTACAAATTTCAGATATTTTGAATCCTTTCGTCACTTCAGAGGCACAAAAGAGGAAACTAATAGAATTGAGGAGGGGACCAATGTCATCAATGATTCTTATTTTGTTGATGTCACTTTTAATTATTATCTCAATAATAGACTATATGCCAACCTACTCATTCCTTTTGTGTCACATTCCAGATCATCATTATATGAACATGGTGGCAATAGTCTTGGTGACAGGCATAAAACAAGGTCTAGCGGTTTAGCGGATATACGTTTAGGCATAGATTATTGGCTGCTTAAACCCAATAGCCATAATTATAATTTTGCCATAGGGACAGGTATTAAATTCCCGTCTGGTGATTTTGAATATACAGACACATTTTACAATCAAGGTCCCAATAAAGACCTAACTGAAGATGCTGTGGTTGACCAATCTATACAACCTGGTGATGGGGGTTTTGGTTTCAATTTAAATCTTCAAGGTTTTCATTCCTTCTCCCACAATTTTACGCTTACAACTTCTTTGTATTATTTATTTAATCCCCGAGAAACAAACGGTATATTAACAAGAAACGGTAAGACTGAATTTTCTGTGCCAGATCAATATGCAGTTCAGTTAGGTGCTTTATATTTTTTAAATCTCCGTGGGTTTAGTGTATATTTAGGTGGAAGGCTAGAAGGAGTTCCATCATCAGATTTAATAGGTGGCAGTGACGGTTATAGGAGACCAGGCTATGTAATATCAGTAGACCCGGGAATAAACTATAATACAAGTAATTTAAGCTTCAGTTTAAATGTGCCTGTTGCCTTAATACGAAATAGAACTCAGAGTTACCTTGATAAGCAAATTACAGCCGAAACTGGTATTTATACTCACGGTGATGCTGCCTTTGCAGATTACCTTTTTAATTGTAATCTCACCTATAGATTCAAGAAAAAAGACAAAATAAGTATCTTTGAAAATAGTATTGATTTTAATGACATTAAGCATTAATTGGATTAAGAGACTCATATTTTTTATGAATCAACGCTAAGAATAAAAACACCTATTCCAAAAAACAAAAAAGCATCCCAATTTTCAGTAAAGAAAAAAGGAAAGCTTTCCATCGGTTTGTGCTGAATTCTATTCAGCAACGCTACCATATTGACAGACTACTACATCTGTCAAACAACACAACTTCTTTAAATTGACAAAAAAAGCCCTAATTTCTTAGAGCTTTTTTGCAACCTTGCGGTCTGGACGGGACTCGAACCCGCGACCTCCGCCGTGACAGGGCGGCATTCTAACCAACTGAACTACCAGACCGTTGCTTTATTGCGGTTGCAAATATACACGGCTTTTTTTATATCTCAAATGTTTTTTCCTGTTTTTTAAATAAATTTTAATTATAGAAATTTTTGACGTTCTATCATGTAGGTTGTGAGGATGTTATTAAAATCTTTATTAATATCTGCCTCTTCATATTTTATTTTGTACTGAGCACATTTTAATTTTAAAGATTCAAAATAATGACTTACCGCTGCATGATAATTTTCTTTAACGGTATCAGCATATAAATTAATGTGTTCTCCGGTTTCTACATCTACAAAGCGCCTTGGTTTATTATCAAAATCAAATACCAGTTCACGTTCCTTGTCAAAAACATGAAATAAGACAACTTCATGCTTATTATACTTTAAATGCCTTAAGGCCTCAAATAATTTCGCCTCTTTAACCGATGATTGAAACATATCGGTAAATAAAAAGATTAAGGACCGCCTATGAATCTTCTCTGCTATTTCATGAAGATATTTATACGTTTCTGTGGTTTGATTTAACTGTTTTGGAATGACTACTTTATTAAGTTCATTTAACAGCATCTGGTGATGCCGTTCACTTCCTTTTTCAGGTGCATAATAGTCATACGAATTACTGTAAATACTCATCCCAATGGCATCTCTTTGCTTTTTTAAAATATGCATCAATGAAGCCGCAGCAAGCGCAGAAAAAGCTATTTTATTTAAATGCTTAATACTAAAAGAGTCCATTTTTGGATAATGCATAGAACTGCTATTATCAATAATAAGGTGGCATCTTAAATTAGTTTCATCATCAAAACGCTTGGTGTACAATTTATCTGTTTTAGCAAATAACTTCCAGTCAATATGCCGGGTACTCTCACCTTGATTATAAATTTTATGTTCTGAAAATTCAGCTGAAAAACCATGAAATGGACTTTTATGCATTCCTGCAATAAACCCTTCAACCACTTGTTTGGCAAGCAGTTCAAGATTTTTAAATCCACTAGCTTTATCTAATTCGTGCTGAACATCCATAAATATATTCAATCATATTAAATCATTTTATCAACTATACCATAGGCAACAGATTCTTCTGCACCCATCCAGTGATCACGGTTAAAATCTTTCATTATTTTCTCATAAGTCTGACCACAATTTTTAGCTAACAATTTGGCACTTAATTCTTTGGTTTTTATAATTTCTTGTGCTGTAATTTCAATATCACTAGCCTGTCCACGAGCACCGCCACTGGGTTGATGAATCATGACTCTCGCATGTGGTTGAATAAATCTTTTGCCCTTTTTACCAGCTGAAAGTATAATAGACCCCATAGAAGCTGCAAAACCTGTGCAAATGGTTGATACATCACTTTTTAATGATTTTATACAATCATAAATGGCAAATCCTGAGGTGACATAGCCTCCCGGACTGTTTACATATAGGTGAATATCTTTAACTTCTAAAGAATCCAAATACATTAATCTGTCAATAACATGCTTTGCGGAATGATCATCAACCTGACCCCATAGAAATACTTTGCGTTGTTCTATGAATTTTGCATCAATCGCATCTTGAATTTTTGATTTATTACTCATTATTTTTTAATTTTCTTCTAAAATAAAAAAAGGTTTACCATTACAGTAAACCTTTTAATATTCTTTTTCAATTTATTTTATAAAAGAGAGTCTATTGCCTCTGTATAAGCGTTTTTAGGCGCTACACCAACTTGACGACCTACTACTTCTCCATTCTGAAAAACTAATACTGTTGGAATATTTCGTACACCATATTTAGCGGCAAACTCTTGATTTGCATCAACATCTACTTTACCAACCACAGCCTTTCCAGCGTATTCATTACTTATTTCCTCAATAATTGGTCCAACCATTCTACAAGGTCCGCACCATGCTGCCCAAAAGTCAACCAAAACAGGTTTGTCACTTTTTAATACAGTTTCTTCAAATGATGCATCTGTTATTTCTAATGCCATAATATTTTATTTAATTGGGTTTTACTTAAATTGTATTTACAAAATTAGTCAAAAAAATCTCTAAAGCTTACAAGCCAGCCATTTGTTTTACTTATAAGCTTATTGTTAGGCTCAATAGTTCAATCTTACAATTTCTTTTATCTACTGACTTGACATTAATAGGTTTAAATAAAAATTAATTCAACTTATAGTACACCTCTTGATTTTCTAATTCCTGCAATAACTCTTGCGATATTTTTACCTTTTTCTTTCTACTTGGCATATTAAGTTTTATACTTTCTTCATGATCATAAATTACAAAATTCAGGATTTGATTTCCAGGGTGCATTCTTATCAATTCTTTCAAGTTGTTGATTTTTTCAGCTTCAATATCCTTAATATTTAATTGTATGGATAACTTTTTAGCATAGTTATCCATCACATCATGCAACAATTGAAAGCTGTTAAATTGTAAACGGGGGTCTCCCATTTTTTGAGTTTCCTTATTGATCCACCCTTCTCTCACATAAACTTTAACATAAACAAAACTATTTTTTAATAAAAAATGTCTGAATTTAAGATACTCTTCACCAAAAATGCGAAACTCAAAACTATCGGTATAATCTTCCACTGAAAATATAGCCCATCCTTTTCCTTGTTTAGTAACACGATGTTGCACCTCAGTCACCACACCTCCAAAAGCAAGTTCCTTATTAACACATGCCTCTAAATCTCTAAACAAGGCTAAACTGGCATTACAAAAGGTGTTCATCTCTGTTTTAAAATCATCTAAAGGATGCCCCGAAATATAAATACCCACTACTTCTTTCTCTCTTGCCAGTTTCTCCATGGTTCCCCAAGATTCACATGGCGGCACTTGTGGTTCTGCAATTTGAATGTCGCTCGCATCACCAAACAAACTTACTTGAGCCGAATTTTCATTTTCTTGATGTTTACTTCCGTATCTAATCGCTTTTTCTAAAAAAGTAATACCATCACCTTCATCCTGAAAATATTGTGCTCTGTGGGTGTCTGCAAAACAATCAAAACCACCAGCCAGTGCCAGGTTTTCAAATGCTTTTTTATTTGCTGCACGCAAATCAATGCGTTTAGTTAAATCAAAAATGGATTTGTAATTACCGTTTTCTTTTCTGTTCTCAACAATGGTTTTTACAGCGCCATGACCAACACCTTTCACAGCTCCCATTCCAAACCTAACTGCATTCGCTTTATTTACTGAAAACTTGTAATACGATTCATTAACATCTGGCCCAAGTACATTTAATTTCATGCGTTTACATTCTTCCATAAAAAAAGTAACTTGCTTGATGTCATTCATGTTGTTAGAAAGCACCGCAGCCATATATTCTGCAGGATAATGAGCTTTTAAATAGGCGGTTTGATAGGCAATCCAGGCATAACAAGTGGAATGCGATTTATTAAAGGCATAACTGGCAAAAGCTTCCCAATCTTTCCATATTTTTTCTAATTTAACTTTATCATGTCCTTTGGCCCCTGCTTGCTCAATAAACTTTGGTTTCATTTTATCAAGAACTGCAATTTGCTTTTTACCCATGGCCTTTCTTAAAACATCGGCCTCACCTTTAGTAAAATCGGCCAGTTTCTGAGAAAGCAACATCACTTGCTCCTGATATACTGTAATACCGTAAGTGTCTTTTAAATACTCTTCCATGGCCGGAAGATCATAATCAATGCTCTCTTCACCGTGCTTACGTTTAACAAAACTGGGGATATATTCCATAGGTCCAGGACGATACAAGGCATTCATAGCGATCAAATCATTAAATACCGATGGTTTTAAATCTTTTAAATGCTTTTGCATACCGGGCGATTCGTACTGAAAAACCCCCACCGTTTCTCCCTTTTGAAAAAGTTCATAGGTTTTTTCATCATCTAAAGGAAAATTATCCGGATCCAATAAAATACCATGTTTTGCTTTTACAATCTTTACAGTGTCTTTAATTAAAGTTAATGTTTTCAACCCCAAGAAATCCATCTTTAACAGACCGGCTTCTTCAACCACTGAGTTATCAAACTGAGTTACATACAAATCAGAATCTTTCGCGGTTGCCACTGGCACAAAGTCTGTAATATCACTTGGTGTAATAATGACTCCACAGGCATGGATACCCGTATTTCTCAAAGAACCTTCTAAGGTTCTGGCTAAGTTTACCGTTTCTGACTCTAAATCTTCACCTTCAGATATATTTAGGAGTTGGTTGACTTTCTCTAAATCTTCTGCTCTAAACGTACTACTTAACTCCTTGTCGCTCAGCCCAAATATTTTGTTGAGCTTAGACATGGTTGGAATCAGCTTAGCAATTCTGTCAGCATCAAATAAGGGTAAATCTAAAACTCTGGCTGTATCTCGAATAGACGATTTTGCCGCCATAGTACCATACGTAATAATTTGAGCTACCTGATTGCTGCCGTATTTGTTTATTACATAATCCATGACACGCCCACGACCTTCATCATCAAAATCAATATCAATATCGGGCATACTGATACGGTCTGGATTTAAAAAACGCTCAAAAAGTAAATCATACTTTAAAGGGTCAATATTGGTAATCCACAAACAATAAGCAACCACAGAACCCGCTGCCGAACCACGACCGGGTCCAACAGATACGTCCATATTTCTGGCTTCTCTAATAAAATCTTCAACAATTAAGAAATAACCCGGATAGCCAGTGTTTTTAATAACATCCAGTTCAAAATCAATACGCTCCCTAATTTCTACGGAAAGGTCTTTATAACGCTTTTCTGCACCCAGATAGGTGATATGACGCAAATAATCATCTTCATTATCAAAAGTATCTGGTATTTCAAATTTTGGCAGCAGGACTTCACGAGATAATTGATAGTCTTCAATCTTGTCTAAAACTTCCTGAATGTTTGAAATAGCTTGTGGCAAATCTTTAAACAAGCTTTTCATAGCATCAGAGGACTTGAAATAGTATTCTTTATTAGGCATACCGTATCGATAACCTCTGCCCCTTCCTATAGGAGTCCCTTGTTTTTCACCATCTTTTACACATAATAAAATATCATGGGCATTGGCATCAACCTGTTCTGAATAATAGGTGTTGTTGGTAGCGACAATTTTAACATCATGTTGTTCCGCTAACTTGATTAAGGTTGGATTGACGCGCTTTTCATCTTCCTGGTTATGGCGCATAATCTCCACATACAAATCCTCCTGAAATTGCTCCTTCCACCATAATAAGGCTTCTTCCGCCTGATTTTCCCCGATATTTAAAACCTTACTAGGTACTTCTCCATATAAGTTTCCGGTAAGAACAATTAAATCTTCTTTATACTTTTGAATTAATTTTCTATCTATTCTTGGCACATAATAAAATCCTTCTGTATAGGCAATAGAAGATAATTTAGCCAGATTATGATACCCTTTTTTAGATTTTGCAAGAAGCACTATTTGATAGCCGTTATCTTTTCTGGATTTATCTAAGTGGTTATCACAGACAAAAAATTCACACCCTAAAATGGGTTTTATTTCCTTTAAAGATGGTAATTCTCCTTTAGCTATTGCTTCTTCATTTTTTGCCTTCACATTTTTGTTATGAAGGGTCACTTCCTTTACAAAATGAAAAGCGCCCATCATATTCCCGTGATCAGTCAGTGCGACAGCTGGCATATTATGTTTTGCCGCTGAAGCCACCAATTTTTTAATGCTGATAGTGGATTGTAAAATAGAAAACTGTGAGTGATTATGCAAATGCACAAAATCAACATCAGCCAGTTCCGCAATATTTTCTTTAATCTCATCATAAGAAATAGTGCTGGTTTGAGATTTTTTTATTTGTTCTCTAATCCTTGCACTTTCATTCTTAAGATTAATATGCTTTAATCCTATAAGTTGTATTTCCTTTGGATTGGCTTCGTTAAATTCTTTAAAATACTCTTGACTAACTTCTAACTGTTCTCTAGTAAATTCACTTAAACGAATCAATTCAAAAAAGCAGCGCGTAGTCGCTTCAACATCCGCGGTGGCATTATGAGCCTCAATAAACCGCTCATTAAATAAAAATTCATGCAATTCAGAAAGCGTTGGTAATTTAAACTTGCCATATCTTCCACCAGGTAATTGGCATAAAGCTGCTGTATGTTCAGTACAGGTATCTAAAACAGGTAATTCCTGTAAAACATTACCAATGTCTGCTCTAACAAATTCAGCACCCATAATATTCAAGTCAAACTTCACGTTTTGGCCCACAACAAACTTTGTTTTATTTAAGGCTTCATTAAATTTTTGCAGGGCTTCAACCAAAGGAATTCCTTTTTGCTGTGCTAATTCTGTAGAAATACCATGAATTTTTTCGGCATCAAAAGGAATATTAAATCCTTCAGGTTTTATCAAATAATCTTGATGCTCAATACAATTCCCAAAAGCGTCGTGCAATTGCCAGGCTATTTGAATGCATCTTGGCCAGTTATCAGTATCACTAATAGGCGCATCCCATCGCTTTGGCAACCCAGTGGTTTCAGTATCAAAGATTAAATACATAAATAATTTTTTGAATGAAAATAAGAAGGATAAAAATACTAATAAATACTTTTTTTAAAATGTTATTTTATCATCACTTATAAACAAAAAACTCAATCATAATACATTTTTCAAGATTTTTTAAAATATTTTGATATATGACAAAAATCATATTTTGTGTAACACATGTTACATAATTTTACACCAAGATTTTAAATAAAATATCAAATACAGTTATTATGAAAAATTTCAAATTAATACTAAACTTGGTCATGGTTGCATCAAGTTTTATGTTTTTCCAATGTACGAGTGAATATACTCCCATTGCGGGAATAGATGGAAAAGATGGCGTTGACGGTGTTGACGGTATTGACGGATCAGATGCTGATGCCGCTCTTTGCGTTCAATGTCACTCTTCAACACATCGTGACCCAATTATCAATGCTTATGCAACATCAGGACATGCTACAGGTAGCTCATGGGCTAGAGGAACAAGTGCTGATTGTGCACAATGTCACAACAATGCAGGCTATATAGATTATTTGTCTGGAACCTTCCTTGATGCAAATGGAATCCAATCAGCTAATCCAGATGGCTATGCTGTTTCAAACCCAATTAATTGTACCGGTTGCCATACTGCGCACAGATCATTTGATTTTAGCAATGATGGTAATGATTATGCTTTAAGAAACATTGACCCTGTAAAATTAGTTATTGACCCTACAGTATCTGTTGACTTAGCTAATACTAGTGATGCCTTAGGTTTAAGTAATGCCTGTGTGACTTGTCACCAACCAAGACCTAGTTATCCTGTGCCTGCTGGTACTGACCCTATAACTATAACAAGTTATAGATATGGTCCTCACCATGGTCCACAATCAACCGTTTTTGAAGGTATTATGGGAGCTAACATCGTTGGTTCTACAGGATATCCTGGAGCAGGAGCTAATGGAGATAATGGTCACAGAAAAGGCACTTCTTGTACTGCTTGTCATATGGGTGAATCTGCAGATATGGCTGAAGGTGGTCACACATGGATACCTAGTGTTGATGCTTGTGTAACTTGTCATGATACAATGACTGCAATTCCAGAAGGAACCAGTTCATTTGTTACCAATTTCCCAATTTTACATGATTTGTTAGTAGCTAAAAATTTCATTGATGAGTCAGGTTACATTTTAGGCGCTAGTGGAGCTCGTGCAAGTAGCACAAATCCAGCAGTTCTTTCTGTAAAAGATGCTCAAGTAATTTGGAATTACAAAACATTAGAAGAAGACAAGAGTAATGGTATACATAATCCTAAATATGCAGATGCCTTACTTAAAAATTCAATTGAATACTTACAACAATAATAGCTAGATATTTTAAATAGCTCAGGAGTTAAACCTCCTGAGCTATTATAAAATGTATGATGCTAAATTTTAAAATAGCTAACAAAATTTCGAATAGAAATTTAAGTTAAAAGTTCAAAATTAAAATAAAATGAAATGAAAAAACTATTAAAAATAGTTCTCGTTAGCAGTATAACTTTGTTGTTTTCTTCTTGCTATTATGATGAATTCCCTGAAGATATCCCAGTAGTTATTCCCCCAGGTCAGACTGTTTCATTTAGCGAAGACATTACACCAATATTTGTTACATACAATTGTACAGAATGCCATAATGCATCTGGTCAAAACCCAGATTTAACTCCTGGCGGTGAATATAGCAACCTAGTACCAGCTTATGTTAACGCTGGAAACAGTACTGATAGCAGACTGTATACAAAGTTAGCTGGAGGTCATAGAAATGTAGACGCTACTTCACTAGCCTTGATAAAAAAGTGGATAGACGATGGCGCAGCTAATAACTAATTATAAAGACGTTAGAAATGAAAAATTATAAAATATTACTGTTTACTTTCTTAATTGCTCCTTTATTTACCTTTTCACAAGAAAAAGTTAAGGATTCAGTTGCAGAAAAACCGGAACGTCCTGCGTTTGAAAGTTCAAGTATTGTGGACAACCAAACTAATGTGTTATTCAACAAAAACACTTTAGAAGTCATGATGCAACACCGTTTTGGTCCTATGGATCAGGAAAATACTCTACTAGGAATTTATGGTCCTTCTAATATAAGAATAGGTGCTACTTATTCTATTTTAGACTGGTTAACTGTAGGTTATGGTATTACTAAAAGAAATATAACTAGTGACTTTAGTCTAAAAGTTGGGTTATTAAAACAAACCCGTTCTGGAAGCATGCCTTTAAGCATGACCTATTATGGCAATGCAGCCGTTGATGGCCGCTCAGGATCTGCAAATGACGGTGTGTTTTTAACAAAACAAGATAGATATTCCTATTTCCATCAGTTAATTATAGCAAAACGCTTTAACTCTGATCTTTCTTTACAAATAGCGCCAAGTTTAACACATTATAATGCTGTTGATTATGGATTTGAGAACGACAGATTTGCTGTTTCCTTTGGTGGACGTTATAAAATAAGTGCTAATACCTCTATCCTTTTTGAATATAATCAGCCAATAACAAAACTTATTGATGACCCTCAAACTGGTGCAAGTTATAATAATGCAGGAATTAGTATAGGTACAGAATTTTCAACTTCTGGACACGCATTCCAAATATTTGTAACAAATTACAGTGGTATTAATCCACAATTAAACTACATGAAAAACACCAATGATTTCTTTGGTAAAGGAGGAATCTTAATTGGATTTAACATTACAAGACGATATAATTTCTAATTTAAATAACAAAATTCATGAAAGACCAACCATCTGGAAAAGAGAAAAAAATATCTAGACGAGGCATGTTACCATTACTAGGAAGTGGATTATTGATTCCCTTCCTAGGTTTTGGTAAAACAGAGGATACTATTCAAACTACTACCTCAGAAGATGAGGAGTATCAAACTTTATTAAAGCCAGACGGCACCACCGTTAAAGTTAAAACAAGTGCCATAAAAAACTCAAAAGTTATTAAGAAAAACGTTTCAAATACATCGTTTCTTTCATGGCTTAATAAAAAATTATAATCCTTATTAACCACCAATAAATATGGAAGATAACAATAAAAATTCAAGACGTAAATTTCTTGATAAGGGACTGAAATTGGGTCTAGCCACCGCCATTGGCGGGATGGCCATTTCAAAAATTTCCAAATTAAGTGCAAAATCAAACACCAGTACTGGTGAATTTGTAGAATTAATGACTACAGATGGCACTTTAATCCAAGTAGATTCATCAGAAGTTGTTGAAGTTGTTCAGACTTGTGACACCGATAAAAAATATAATGTTAGGGAAGGTATGCCTAACAGAAAATTTGTAATGGTTATAGATTTAGCCAAATGCAAAAATGCTTTAAAATGTCAAACGGCTTGCAACAAGCATCATTATATAACAGGTGATCATGCTTGGCTTAAAGTATATAAAATGCAGGAAGAAGAAGACACGGCGCCTTACTGGATGCCAACAACCTGTATGCATTGTGATCATCCTGCTTGTGTTACCGTTTGCCCGGTTGACGCCACTTTTAAACGCAGAGACGGACTTGTACTTATTGATAACGAACGTTGTATTGGATGTCGTTTCTGTATGGCTGCTTGCCCCTATTCAACACGTGTTTTCAATTGGAGTGAACCAAATCAAGGAAATATGGAAATGGAAATGGAAATGGAAGGCTCATGCCATTCATCACCAGAATTTGCAGGTTTACCAAGTGTAAAAGGTACTGTTGATAAGTGTGATTTTTGTCCACATTCTATAGACAAAGGAGAACTCCCACACTGTGTGACAGCCTGTCCTAACGGTGTATTCTATTTTGGTGACAAATATGAAGACACAGTTACCAATGGTGATGAAACCTTGCGTTTAAGCAAATTATTAAGAGATAAAGATGGCTATAGGCTCATGGAAGGCTTAGGAACAAAACCAAGTGTTTACTACCTACCTCCAGTAAATAGATTAGTCGATTTTGAAGACGGTTTAGAACATTATACAGAATACAAATCTGTTGAAAATACTGAGGAATCATGAAAAATTACGACCAATTACTGACTGACTTAGCCCCTCAAAAATTTGGCAAAAAAGGCGTCATTTGGACTATCTTTTTAGTGGTAGTGATCATTGCTGGACTTCTTGCTTATATTGATCAAGTTATAAAAGGCCAAGTTGTAACTAATATGAATGATTACGCCTTATGGGGTGTATATATATCAAACTTTGTGTTTTTTGTGGCAACTAGCTTTGTGAGCACCATTACGGTTGCTGTTTTAAGGCTTACAAAAAATGCTTGGAGAACTCCTATTGTTAGAATTGCAGAAATTATTTCTGTGGCTGCTATCATTATGGCTGGATTAACCATCATGATTGATATGGGCAGACCTGATAGGTTAATGAATTTGTTTATTCATGGTAGAATGCAGTCTCCAATTATTTGGGATGTTATCATCATTCCAACATTTATGGCTATAGCCCTATTATTATTATATTTTCCATTATTACCAGACTTTGCTTTGCTAAAAAATTATTTTAAAAACACCAAACCAAAACTTAGTAAATGGTATGGAAATTTATCACTTAATTGGACCGGAAGTGATGCTCAAAAATCAATTCATCTAAAATCAATTCATCTAATTTCACTATTAATTATTCCGGCAGGTTTTATGCTGCAAACCGTAGATGCCTGGTTATTTTCAACCTTATTTAGAGTGGGTTGGGACAGCACTAACATGGGAGCTTACTTTATTTCGGGAGCGGCTGTTGCCGGTATTGGAGCACTCATTACTGTGGTTTATGTCATTAGAAGATTTTACAATTTAGAAAGCTATATTACCGATTTACATTTTGATAAACTAGGTAAGTTCTTAGCATTAACCTGTTTAATTTACTTATACTTTAATATTAATGAATATTTAATCCCAGAGTTTACATCAAAAAAAGAGGAGATTACCCACTTAAACGTATTAGTTACTGGTGAGTACGCCCCTTTATTTTGGTTTGTAATTGTTGGTGGTTTAATAATACCAATTATAGCATTATTTTTCAAAAAAGGTAGAAAACCTCTTCCAATGTTTTTTATTAGCCTATTGGTAGTTTTAGGTTCTTGGTGGAAACGGTACCTAATAGTAACACCAACTTTATTGCATCCATTTTTACCTATACAAGGCGTTCCAAAAGAATGGCATTATTATTTCCCTAGCCTTCATGAGTGGTTAATCACTTTTGCAACATTAGCTATGTGCTTATTAATAATTACCATATTAGTGAGATACGTACCGGTGATACCAATTCAAAGAACTGCTGATGAACAAGAAGAATTAGAAACTGCTAAAAACATTAAATCATGAAAATAACCATAAACAAACGTTTCGTTTTTCTGATCATAATCAGTGGTTTTTTCTTTAGCCTTAATGTACAAAACATTTACGCTCAAGACCCTCCGGAAAAAAATACCATCAGATTAAAAGCAGATTATATAAAAACCATGAACAAGGAAATAGCTTTTAATTTAAGAGCTTCTTCAAAAGTTGATGGATCTAATATAGATGTTGCAAATATTGAACTTATTATTTTTAATGAATATAATGATGATAGTGTAGAATTAGGAAGCACTATGACAGACTCAGAGGGCAAAAGCACCTTTGTAGTTAACGACTTAAATCTAATAAAACCAGATTCAACAGGATTATATAATATTTTAATTTCATTTAAAGGAAATGATGCCTATAAACGCGCCTCTAAAAGTTTAAGTTATAAAGACGCGACTATTGAAGCAAAAATATTCACAAAAGATAGTATTAACTATATTACAGCCACTCTGAAAGATACCGCTACAGATAGTGTTTTGAGTGATCAGATATTAAATGTACAAGTGCAACGTTTATTCAGACCCTTAAGAATTGGTCCGGAATTTAATAGCACAGATGAATCTGGCACTATTATTGTACCTATAGAAGAAAGAATACCTGGTGTAGATGGTATACTAACTTTTGAAGTGGTTCTGAAGGATAATGAAGATTACGGAACCGTAAAAGCACAAGTTACCGCACCTCTCGGAACCCCTGTAGTAGAAGAATCAACTTTTGATCAAAGAACGATGTGGTCACCAAGAAATAAAACACCTTTATTCTTACTTATAGTTCCTAATATATTAACTTTAGGAATTTGGGGAATAATTATATATTTAATATTAAATTTGATTAAAATAAAAAAATCTTAAACTAAAATTCAGAACAATGAAAACAATTAAAATTTTTACGATAGCGGGAGCCCTTGCTTTTATATTCTTTTCTTTCACTACTATTATGCAAGATAAATGGGTTGTGCCTGCAAAATATGTAACAATGAAAAATCCGGTACCTGCAAAAACAGACGCAGCCATTGGAAAATCATTATATGATAAACATTGTAAATCTTGCCATGGAAAAGAAGGTTATGGAGACGGACCAAAAGCCGCTGATTTAAAAGGTGATTTAGGAGACTTTTCAACCGCAGAATTCCACAAACAAACAGATGGTGAGTTATTTTATAAAACCACTTTTGGAAGAGATGATATGCCTGAGTTTGCAAAAAAATTACCAAGTGACGAAGACAGATGGTTAGTGGTAAACTATATGAGAACTTTAAAAGAATAACTTAATATTTTTATTTAAAATTAAAAGACCGAACGTAATGTTCGGTTTTTTTATGTTTCTATTTTTTTAAAAAAGTATTAAAATCGCCCTGAAACTGGTAAAAAATTGAATTTTGGTTGTGTAACATATATTACCACCTATCTCATTAAATTTTTGTATTAATATTTCAATTCACATGACTTTTGTCATAGGAATATCTGTTGTTGCTTTCTATTTTTAGACATCCTTCCAGTAGTACAAATCTCAAGTTTCTTTTATTATGAATAATCACGACTCTGAAAAAAGAAGTACTAACAGACGGAAATTCTTAAAATTAGGATTAATGTCCAGTGTTACTGCATTAGCAGGTACTTCATTAATCTCAAATTTTGCTTCTGAAGAAGAAAAAAAACCATCAGGAGAGAAAATAAGACTATTAACTCCTGACGGAAAAATAGTTGAAGTTGATGCCACTAATATTAACAAATATCCGGAGGCTCTCATTACTCCTGAAGAATCCAGAAAAGGCATTCCTGACAGGAAATTTGTAATGGTAATTGATTTAGCTAGATGTAAAAATGCAAGAAAATGCGTTGAAAGTTGCCAAAAAGCACATCAATTAGATTACAACCAAGAATTTATGAAAATTCAGCTGCTTCAAGACAACGAGAACGTTTCACCTCATTGGTTTCCAAAACCATGTTTTCACTGTGACGAACCACCTTGCGTAACCGTGTGTCCAACAGGTGCTACTTTTAAGCGTGATGACGGTATTGTTTTAATTGATAATCAACGTTGTATTGGATGTAAATTCTGCATTACAAGCTGCCCTTATTCTGCACGTATTTTTAATTGGGGACATAAAGATAAGTTTGACAATAAAGAGATTCCATATTCTCCAGAAACACAGATACCAGCAGCAGAGGGAACAGTAATGAAATGTGATTTTTGCCCAGATATGCTACGACAAGGAAAATTACCACATTGTGCACAATCTTGCCCAATGGGAGTCATCTATTTTGGAGACAAAAATGAAGATATAGTTACTAATGGTGAAGAAACTGTTAGCTTTTCAGAGTTAATTAATAATCGTGGGGGATACCGTTATCTAGAGCATTTAGGAACTAAACCTAATGTTTATTATTTACCAGCTGTGAACAGACAATTCCCATTAGAGCGAGGTTTTGATGTTGATGAAGACATCATTGATAGATACAACAATGTTCCTTATGTTAAGGATCTAAAAGCACAAGGTAAAATTTAATCTAAAATGACTCTTAATTATGGATACAAATAGTAGAAAAAGAGAATTAGTAAAAGAATTTTCGCCCATGTTAGTAAAATCCAGTTTCTTATCAAACGTTTGGATTCTAACGCTGATTGCAATAATAGCCGTTGGCTTGTACGCCTTTTATTTACAATTAACTCAAGGTCATGAAATTACCGGAATGCGGGATAATGTTGTTTGGGGCGTGTATATCATTAATTTTATATTTTTTGTAGGTTTAAGCTACTCTGGTGCCTTTATTTCAGGAATATTACATTTTTTTAAAACCCCGTGGAAAAATTCTGTGACAAGAATTGTTGAAATTATGACCATTTTATCAATAATTGTTGGTCCTATTTTCATTTTATTATGTATAGGAAGATTAGACAGGTTATATTATCTGTTTCTATACCCAAGAATTCAATCTCCAATAACCTGGGATATTATTGCCATTATAACCGATATATTTGGATGTTTTTTATATCTGTATTTAACCTTTATTCCTGATCTGGCCATTTTAAGAGATAATTCAGATTTAAAGCTTCCACCCTGGAGAAAAAAACTGTATACATTTTTGGCCATTAACTATCAGGATACGCCGTCACATAGAGAAAGGTTACATAAAATAACTAGCATCATGTCTAAAATGATTATTGCCATGGCTATTGTTGCCTATACAGTACTTGCATGGATATTTAGCTTAACGCTTCAACCTGGCTGGAATAGTACCATTTTTGCGCCTGATTTTATTTTCTCCGGGCTATATTCTGGTGTAGGTGTTATCATCATAGCCATGTATATCATTAGAAAATATTACAAATTAGAAAAATATATCATTCAGTCTCATTTTGTAATGGCAGGTTATGTATTATTAATACTGTCCTTATTATTCGGGTACTTTACATTTAGTGATTATTTTGCAAAATGGTTTAGTCACAAGCCCGCAGATGTCAATCTTTTAAACACCTTATTTGGTCATTATTTCTGGCAATTCATTCTTGCTAATTATATAGGCGTTATTGTTCCTTTATTCTTTTTATCAATTAAAAAAATTAGAACTATCAAATCAATAACCTTTGCGGCTTTCATTGCCGTTGCCGGTTTATGGTTAAACAGGTATTTAGTAGTTGTGCCGACATTAGAAACTCCCTACATCCCTATTCAAGACACAAGACCAGAATTCATACATTATAATGCAACTTGGATAGAGTGGTCTTTAAGTTTTGCCGGAATAGCTGCATTTATACTATTCTTCTTATTAATAATGAGATTAGTACCGGTCATTTCTATGTCTGAAATTATTCAACACGAAAGAGGTCTAAACACTAAAGAAGATGCATCACTTAAAAATTAAAAAATTATGAGAACTAAAATCACACGACATATAGCCATCATAATCGCTATAGGATTCTTATTTAATATACAAAGTTATGCGCAAGAAAACGACCCGAAAAACTATAGAATTCGTTTTGGCTTAAGCACTAAAAAACAACCTGATAATACGCGTCTTTTAGAAGCAAGTTTTGTTGGAACCCATAAAAAAGACAGAAAAGACAAGGTGCCGGTTTATAATGCTGATATCAACTTTTATAACGTTACAGAAGATGGCGATCTTCTTCTAGGAACTGCAAAAACTGATGAAGAAGGTACCGCTCTATTAACGGTCCCAGAAAATCAAAAGTATATCACTAATGAAGAAGGTTACATCAATTTTAAAGCCGTTTTTGAAGGAACAAATGACTTAGACGGCGAAGAAAGTGAACTTGCCGTTAAAGACATCTTTATGGAATTAAATTTAGAGGTAATTGATAGTGTCAAGACCGTTATTTTAACTGCCTTTACCTTAGATAGTTTAAACACCAAAATACCCATTGAAGATATAGATATAAAATTTGCAATTGGTGGTTTTATTTCAAACATGCCCATACAAGAAGGAACCATTGAAGGTGGTGAATTTCAATTTAAATTTCCTGCAAATATCTCTGGAGACAAAAACGGAAATATTGATCTTATAGCCTCTATTGTAGATAATGAGGAGTTTGGTAATGCTATTCAGAAAAAAAATGTCAATTGGGGTATCAATAAGAAAATTGAATCTGAAAAGAATAAACTATGGTCAAGTGCAGCGCCTATCTGGATGTATATTGTGCTTTCAATTTTATTATTCGGCGTTTGGGCCAATTATGTATATAGTATTATCAACCTAAAAAATATTAGTAACGAGGGTAAAGAACTTGATTTAAAAAATAAACATTAAAATTAATTAAAATGAAAACATTAAAACTAGTAATGATTATTGGCGTTATAAGTTTGGCTCTTTTAGCTTTTACAAAAGTAGAGCAAGACAAATGGGTAGTTCCTGCAAAGTATAAAACTATGAAAAACCCAACAGATCCAAAAGTAGATGTTTCAATTGGTAAAACATTATATGACAAACATTGCAAATCTTGTCATGGTAAACAAGGTTACGGAGACGGAACAAAAGCCGATGGATTAAAAGGTGATTTAGGTGATTTTTCTACTGAAGAATTCCAAAAACAAACCGATGGTGAATTATTCTATAAAACTTCTTTTGGCAGAGATGATATGCCAGAATACACCAAAAAAATGCCAAATGATGAAGACAGATGGTTAATAGTAAACTACATGAGAACCTTGAAAGAATAATTTAATTTATTTTTCGAATAAAAAACCGAACCATATGGTTCGGTTTTTTATTTAGATATCAATCTAACTTTAAGAATATTAAAATATCATGAAACATGAATTTTTATTTATTCATGATAAGTTACTTTTTTCCAAGGTGGCATGAGCCACAATAAAAAGGCTAAAATAAATAATGGTAAAATGAGCCAAACAGCCGCCATAACAGACCCTTCCATTCCAGAGTAAACGGTTTTAAATGATGTAAAGCCACTTAAACTTTTTGAGAATAACTGTCCTCCAATAACCACATTCCATCTCATAAAGAAGATGCCGATTAAAACCATCCCACCTACTAAAAAATAGAAAAATTTCCGCACTCTTTCTGATGGTTTATAAAATTGAAACAGTCCTAATACACTTAATGGAAAAATAGTCCCTAAGCCCACCTGCATTACAAGCAGCGTAATATTCAATTTACCACTAACTAAAACACTAATAATATCAAAAGACTCTTCAGCCTCATAGATTCTATGTATTTGATCTAGTGATTCTAATGTGAAATCAATAATTAAAATAAAGAGTAAATATCTGGCTATGGTATCTAAACATTTCATATCAATATCAACTTTTCGTATCCAACTCACTACCATATAAATCAACATAACCAAAGCCACCCCCGAAACCATAGCTGAAAAAAGAAATATAATTGGCATTAACACGGTTGACCACCATGGATTAGCCTTAATAGAGCCAAAAATAAAACCCACATAACCATGTAATAAAAAAGCAGATGGGATACCAATAACAGTAATAAAATAGCCTAATCTATCATCTAGTTTAGCAGATTTTTCATCGGTATCATTAATTCCTAAGGTTATTAATTGATAGAATAATTTTTTAAAACCTTTACTGGTTTTAGACCAAATCACAAAATCTCGCCTATAGTCAAACCAGATCTCTAAAAGCAATACCGCCATTAAATACCATAGATAAACGAAACCAAAAATAGCCATGGCAGATGTTGAATTAGGCGTCATGAAAATTTCATAAGATCTAAAAGGATGCTGCAAATGACTGACCAGTGGCATGGTGGCCACCAGTAAAAAAGCTAAGGCAGTTAAAAGTGCCAACCCGTAGGTGGGTTTTAGCACCTTGACATGAAAGACACGCTCCAAAGATGCTAAAATAAAAGCCCCTGCCACTAACCCTGTAATATAAGGATACAGAACAATCATTAATCCCCAGTGTAAATCAATTTCATTAGGATAAATGTAGCCGTCTACCTGAGATAACGCTTGGTACAAATGTTGAAAATGCTCTTCCATAATTATCTGACTTCTGAACTTAATCCGTTATAAAATACTCTAGATTTAGTATTTAAATGAGGCTTTAAAACTTCCGTTGGGTTCTTTTGCAAAAATTTAACCAAGTCACTCTTCTTATCATGTAGATCTCCAAAGATACGTGCATCAGTTGGACACACTTCAACACATGCTGGTTGTAAACCCTCTGAAATTCTGTGGTAACAGAATGTACATTTATCAGCCACTTTAGTAACCGGATTCATAAAACGAGCACCATAAGGGCAAGCCTGTATACAATAGCTACATCCAATACAATAAGAGTCATCTACCAAAACAACACCTTCCGGACTAATATAGGTTGCTCCCACTGGGCAAGCCTGAACACAAGGGGCATTTGTACAATGATTGCATAATTTTGGAACCATAAAAGATTTAAAAATATCTTTATCAGGTACCGATTGTTTTAAACCACCAATACCACCATTGGGTGATTCAATTTTAACTTCGCCATCATTTTTAACCGTGTATTGTTCAATCCAAGTTCTGAAATAAAAGGGTTCCTTCGGTACATTATTTTCAATTTTACATGCTTCAGCACATTTTCCACATCCTACACATTTTTCAATATCAACTCCCATTCCCCAAAGTGGTAATTTATCTTTTTCCTGAGTATTATCATCACTATCTGTTTGTGCCATTAACCCAAGTGGCTTCATAATTGACATTGCAATGGTTCCACCAATTAAAGCGGCAGATGCCTTAAAAAATTTTCGTCGATTATTCATTCCGTTAGTTCCCATGGCGCATGTGGATTATGACATTCTATACAATTTTGATCCCCTTTATGTTCTTCAATATCTAATTGAGGTACTCCCTTATCTACTCTTCCTGCATTCATCTTATGGCACTGTGCACAAAACTCAATAGTCCCTTCAACTTTAGGCGGCATTATTTTACATTCTGTATTGGCATCAATTTTTGGAGGATGACAACTTTCACAGCTAATTTCTGAATGTAAATCAGAAAATTGTAAATCATAAATATCTTGATGACAGGAAGCACATTTTTCTGTTCCCTTATAAAATGGAACTCTGGCCTTATTATCTTCAATGGAGTTTGCCCTGTAATGGCCTAGTTTTCCAAAGGACTCTGGAATCACTAATTGCCTAATGGCAATAAAAGCAGTTACAAAAACAATAAAAGACAATAATAATCGAAAAATAATTTTTGACATGATACATGAATTTATATCCGTTTAAAAAATAATTTATAAAACGGTCAATCCTTTTTTACAGCTTTTCTATTCCAAATATTATTAATTAAAATAGCGGGAATAATTGCAAAAATTAATACGGTCAAAATGGGGACATATTTCATATTATCCACTCCTAAATACATATATAGGACATAGCCCAAAACAAACACAAGAATAATGAAAATGGTCAGAAAAATTTTTTTAGTCGAATGAGTCATAATTTAGAATTTTAAGATTAATAAAAAACACATTACAACTTGGGGGTACTTAAAAGAAAGAACTACTTTGCACTAATAATCCAAACTAATAAAACTTCCTAACATAAAAGATGACAAAAGTCATGTTTTTGAAAAATCAAAAGAATATTTACAAATTAGCCCTTAATAATGGCATTATCAGCTCATTAAAAATCACTTTACTTTGTCAATTTTTAAAGAAATTTTCAAAATTATTTTTGAAATAATTAAATATGTAACATATGTTACAAAACATGATAAATGTCATTATCTATCTAATGTTCCGTTACTACCTTTGAATAATTATTGCATCCATTGCTATAGTTTTTTGAAGATTTTTGAGTTAAAGACCATTATGAATAAATCATACCGCTACATAAGTATATCCCATAAAACGGCTAATACTAAAGAACGAGAAAAATATCATATTTCTGAAGAAGAAAAAGAACAGTTAAGCAATGCATTAAGCACCTCCTTTAAGGATATAACAGGCTTGTTTATATTGGCTACTTGTAATAGAACAGAAATTTATTTTGAATCTGTTGATACAAAGTCAAATACCATTATTGACTTCATAATTGATTTTAAATCCATAAAAAATACAGCATCTGAAAAAACCTTATTTCTATCAAGTGATGATACTGGATTATCTATTAAACATCTGTTAGAAGTTTCTTCAGGTCTGGAATCTCTGGTGTTTGGTGATGCAGAAATCATTTCACAAATTAAAAAAGCGCATCAATTTTCAATGGCTCATAAATTACAAGGATCATTGCTTGAAAGAGCTTTACAAGCTGTTTTTAAAACACATAAACGCATCAGTAATGAAACCGATTTTAGAGATGGCACTACCTCTGTAGCCTATAAATCTTTAAAAGTAATCAGACAATCATTTGATAAAGACATTGTAAAATCTGTAAAGATATTGTTTGTTGGAGCTGGTGATATCGTAAAACAATTGTTTAAATATAATTCCAAATTCAACTACAATAATATATACATTAGCAACCGAAGCGAGGAAAAAGCGATTATCTTATCACAAACTAACAATTGTAAAACCTATCCCTGGGCTCATGTGATTTCAAATAGTTTTGATGATTTTGATGTGATTATTAGTGCGGCGAGCAACTGTCCTAATTTAATTAAAAACATTCCAACTGCTGATAAAAAAGTATTGTTAGTGGACCTTGCGGTTCCTTGCAATATTGAAAAATCGTTAGCTCTAAACAATCATATCATCTTTCATGATTTAGATTCCATTTCTGTGGAGTTAGAAGAAACCAAAGAACACCGTTTAGCAGCTACTGATCAAGTTAACTTAATCATTTCAGAAGAGATAGAAGCCTATAACGAATGGCTTGAAGGAGCGCCTTTAAGAGCGCTTTTAGCCGAGTTAAAAATATCCATAAACCAAAAGGTTAAAACGTATTTTGAAACTAATATAGAAGAGTCAAATATTAGATTAGTCACTAATCAAGTGATGAAAAAGGTAATGGCTAATAATGAATTTACAATAGATTCAAAAGACTTGGACGAATTAATTTCAGATGAAATTGCTTTATTAAATGTTTAATTTTATTCTCTTTAAAAGGAGATTTTAGTCAAAAAATAGTTTAAAATATCATACTTTTATTGTGTTAATTATATAAGTTATGAATTTTAAACTATTTTTTTTATGCCTAATGGTCAGCCTTTTTTATTGTAAAGCACAAAACATCCCTTTATATATAGGGACCTATACCGATGGTTCTAGCAAAGGTATCTATCAGGCCAAATTTAACTCACAAACTGGAGAATTGAGCAATTTTCAATTAGCTGCTGAAACCCAAGACCCTTCATATATTGCATATTCACCTAACAAAAAGTTTATTTATGCTGTTGGAGAAGGTGGCACAGGAACTGTTTCTGCTTTTAAAGTAAAAGAAAATGAAACCCTTGAATTTTTAAATACCGTACCAAGTAATGGTGGAGCACCTTGTCATATATCAATAAATCCTGCGGGAGATAAGGCTGTAGTCTCAAATTATGTTGGTGGTAATGTCTCTCTTTATGAAATTAAAGCTGATGGAACCTTAAAACCTGCCTTTCAAGTTTTTGAATATAATACCAAAGACAAAGCTTCTCATGCCCATTCCGCACAGTTTTTTAATTCTAGTTTGTTTGTTTCAGATTTAGGTATGGATGCCATATACTTATACACACTAAATAATGATAATAAAACCTATGATTTAGTGTCTTCTTCTTCTGTTTCCATTCAAGAAAAGGCGGGCCCTAGACATTTCGTTATAACTAAAGATGGTCAGTTTATTTATAATATTAATGAATATGCCAGTACCGTAACCGCCTCAAAAAAAGAGATCAGTGGTTTTTTTCTTATTGACAATTATTCAACTTTATCAAAAGATTACAAAAAGGCCAATTCATGCGCAGACATTCATTTATCAAAAAATGAAAACTTTTTATACGGTTCCAACAGAGGAGAAAATACCATTGTGGTATTTAAAAGAAACTCTGTTGATGGCACATTGACCCAAATTCAAAATATTGATGTTGAAGGTGAATGGCCAAGAAATTTTACAATTGACCCGACTGGCAAATTTCTGTTAGTTGCTAATCAACATAGTAATAATATTTCTATTTTTAAAATAAACCCAGAAAGCGGCATCCTTTCTTATCTAAGCAGTGCAAAAACGCCATCTCCAGTCTGTCTTTTATTCTAAAAATTGATTCAAATTAAAGGCTTAATTCATTTGTAAATAAAATGTTGTAAATAAAAAAATTATAGTATCTTTGCGCTCTCATTAATAACCGAGGTCGAGAACCTCATTAATTAATCATTATGCCAGTAAAAATTAGATTACAAAGACACGGTAAAAAAGGGAAACCTTTCTATTGGATTGTTGCAGCTGATGCACGTTCAAAAAGAGATGGTAAATACTTAGAAAAATTAGGTATCTACAATCCAAACACAAACCCAGCAACTGTTGAATTAAACGTTGATGGTGCAGTGACATGGTTACAAAACGGTGCACAACCAACTGATACTGCAAAAGCTATTTTATCTTACAAAGGAGCCTTATTAAAAAACCATCTCGCTGGTGGTGTTAGAAAAGGTGCTTTAACTGAAGAACAAGCTGAAGCAAAATTCAATGCTTGGTTAGAGGAAAAAGGTTCAAGAGTTGGCGCTAAAACAGATGGATTAGCAAAAGCGCAAGCTGATGCTAAAGCTAAAGCATTAGAAGCTGAAAAAGCTGTAAATGAAGCAAGAACTGCTGCGGCAGCTGTTGTTGAAGAAACAGTTGAAGAAGAAACTGAGGCTGCTGTTGAAACTGTTGAAGACGTTGTTGAAGACGCTGTAGAAACTGCAGTTGAAGAAACTCCTGAAACTAAAAACGAAGAATAAAAATAATATTTTTTATACTTTTAAACTCCGATAGCTTTATCGGAGTTTTTTATTTTATAAATTATGAAAATCGAAGATTGCTTTTATTTAGGTAAAATAGTCAGTAAATATAGTTTTAAGGGAGAACTACTTATAAAATTAGATACTGATGAGCCAGAACTATATGAAAATTTAGAGGCTGTTTTTATTGACTACAGAAATACTTTTATTCCCTTTTTTATTGAAAGTTCTCAATTACATAAATCTGATTTGTTAAGAGTACAATTTGAAGATGTACATACAGAAGCTGAAGCAGACGCATTATTAAAAACTGCTGTTTATTTGCCTCTAGAATTTTTACCCAAACTGGAAGGAAATAAATTTTATTTTCACGAAGTGATTGGTTTCAAAATTGAAGATGTAAATTATGGAAAAGTTGGAATCATAAAAGGCGTAAATGATTCGACCGCACAGGCTTTGTTTGAAATAGAAAAAGATGGTAAAGAAATTTTGATTCCTGTTAATGACGAATTCATTGTAAAAGTAGACAGAACAAAAAAAATAATCATTGTCGACACGCCAGAAGGATTGATTGATTTATACCTGAATTAACAGTGTCACAAAAACCATTTGTTTTCAAAGAATTTAATGTACAACAAGACCGTTGTGCTATGAAAATTGGAACAGATGCTGTATTATTAGGTGCATGGACTTCTTTACAAAACAATCCCTGTTCTATTTTAGATATTGGTGCTGGAACAGGCGTTTTAGCATTAATGTTAGCGCAACGCAGTAGTGCTAACATTATTGATGGGATTGAAATAGATGACAATGCCTATGAGCAATGTGTTGAGAATTTTGAAAATGCTCCTTGGAGCGACAGATTATTTTGTTACCATGCCTCCCTTGAAGAGTTTGCTGACGAAATAGAAGAGTCCTATGACCTTATTATATCAAATCCACCGTTCTATTCAGAAAACTATAAAACATCCAATGAGCCGCGTGATATGGCTCGGTTTTCTGACGCACTACCATTTAATCAGTTACTAGAAAATGTTTCGAAGCTTCTTTCAGATAGTGGTATATTTTCTGTAATAATTCCCTTTAAAGAAGAACAAGATTTTATTGATTTAGCGTCAACATTTGGTTTATTTCCTAACAGAATCCTTCATGTGAAAGGAAATCCATGTTCAGAAATCAAAAGAAGCCTTCTTGAATTTTCTTCCAAAGAAAATGACATCATTACCGAACAATTGACAATCGAAACAAATCGACATCAATATACCCAGGAATATATAAATCTGACTCAAGATTTTTATTTGAAAATGTGATTTTACCTTTTATTATATAGCATTAGTAGATAAAAAGGAATCCCTGTTAATACTAATAAAAACCCATAGAAAACGGTATCCGAACCAGTACCATAAATAGCCCATATAGAAAAGGCAAATCCTAATCCACCTAAAAGAAACGTTTTAACCAAGCTATTCATATGTAGTTCTTTCTGTATTATAATTAAGACATATGCAGCACAAGTAAATAAATATGGAAGTAGAATAGTAAAAACAACAATTTCAGAAACAAACTCAAACTGCTCAATGAGATTCTTAGATAAGGACATAAACATGACGCCGCTAGTTAATAATCCTGAAATAATTAAACCTACAGCCGGAGCTCCCTTTTTATTTTCAATTTTAAACATTTTAGGAAATAAATTATCCTTTGCAGTGGCCATAGGTAATTGACTTGTAATTAAAGTCCAGCCATTTAAAACGCCAAGACCAGAAATTATAATTCCAATAGCCACAGCATAACCACCGAATTTTCCAGAAATAAGTTCAGCTGCTTCAGCAAAAGGGGCCGGAGAATTTTGCAATGTTGTGGTTGGTAAAATTCCAAAAAGAACAACAGTGGCTAAGATATACACAACCGTTGTTAAAATAGTCCCATACATAGTGGCTTTGGGTACCACCACTTCCGGATTTTCTATATCTCCAGCCGGAATAGTGGCACATTCAATTCCTAAAAATGCATATAATGTTATGGAGGCTACAACTGGAAAGGTGGCAAAATTGGTTGCTTCTGTCAAATTAAATCCAGGAAAATTATCAAAATCAAAAAAGAAAATTCCAACAAAAATAACAAATGTTAAAGGCAGTAGTTTTAAAATAGTAGTGATTACTTGAACTCTTCCTGATTCTTTAATCCCTCTGGAATTAATCCAAGTAAAAAGCCAAATTAATAATAGCCCAACACTTAAAGAATACAAAGAATTTTCATCTAGTACAGGAAAAAAGAAACTTAAAGCTCCCACAATAGCAATGGCAATAGCCCCATTTCCTACCCAACAAGAAATCCAGTATCCCCACGCCATTAAAAATCCTATAAAATCACCAAAACCTTCACGAGAATAAGCATAAGGCCCCCCACTTTTGCCAGCCATGATTTTACTTAAATTGCTAAATATTTTAGCTAAAATTAAAGCTCCTGTAGCCGTAAAGAACCAACCTAAAAGACTTATGCTGCCATATTTAGCAAGTATGGCAGGCAAAGCAAATATTCCTACTCCAATCATATTTCCTGTCACTAAAGATGTTGCAGTAATTAAACCTATTTTCTGCTTATTTTCTTTCATTTAAATCACTTAAAAAATTAAGATTTAATTCAGTAAATTAGGAGCACCATACGAATGTACAATTAATTATTTATGATTAAGAAATATAATATTGAATCAGATATTAAAAAAGCTGAAACCCTTCCAGCTTCTTTTTATAGAGATCAAGAGGTCTTCGAGGCTTTAAAGGAGCGCATTTTTCTTAAGTCATGGCAGTGGGTTGGAGATGCTCATTTAGTGAATCAATCACAATCTGTTTACCCTTTTGTGCTTTTAGACGGATATCTTACAGAACCTTTATTATTAACAAAGGATGAAAATGATAAAATTAATTGTCTAACCAATGTGTGTACCCATCGGGGGAACATTGTGGTTCTACATCCCGGCAAAACAAAAAAACTCAGCTGTATGTACCATGGCAGGCGATTTAATCTTAATGGTGCCTTTGAGTACATGCCAGAATTCCATGAAGCGGAAGATTTTCCAAGACCTTGTGATAATTTACATCAATTCCCATTACGAATATGGGAACAATTCTTGTTTGCCGGTTTAAATCCAATATTTGATTTTCAACAGGTTATTGATAAGATGAATGAGCGTATTGGATTTTTGCCTTTGAATGACTTTAAACTTGACCAGACACTTTCAAAAGATTTTTTAGTGCATGCGCATTGGGCTTTATATTGCGATAATTATTTGGAAGGATTTCATGTCCCTTTTGTTCACGATGACTTGAATAAAGTTTTAGATTTTGGCAGTTATAAAACAGAAATCTATGAGTATTGCAATTTACAAATTGGTTATACAGATGAAGCTACTGAAGTTTTTGATTTGCCTAAAAACCATATTGATTATGGCAAAAAGGTAGCTGCCTACTATTATTGGGTGTTTCCGAATATGATGTTTAATTTTTATCCATGGGGTCTTTCAGTTAATATCGTCAAACCATTAGATATTAACAGAACTAAAGTATCCTTCATTTCTTATGTTTATGATCCTTCAAAACTAAATAAAGGTGCTGGTAGTGGCCTTGAAAAGGTTGAGAGAGAAGATGAATTTGTTGTTGAAAATGTGCAAAAGGGGGTGCGTTCTTCCTTTTATAAAGCGGGACGGTTTTCACCAACCAGAGAACAAGGTGTTCATCATTTTCACCGTTTAATTGCTGAATTTTTAAATCCATAAATTCGTCAATTATTTCCTTATTTCATACTAAGTATGTCATTGGCTTTATTTAAATTTGACAACTGTTACAGATTTAATAAAAAAACACTGTGTTTTTTCAGAATTACGCAGTCTATTTAAAAAATATAGAATGAAACCAGATTTATTTCAAGCGCCGGATTATTACAATTTAGATGATCTTTTAACTGAAGAACACAAATTAGTTCGTGATGCAGCCAGAGAATGGGTAAAACGTGAAGTATCTCCAATAATAGAAGATTATGCGCAAAAAGCCGAATTCCCAAAACAAATAGTAAATGGATTGGCAGAAATTGGTGCTTTTGGGCCTTATATTCCAGTAGAGTATGGCGGTGCCGGTTTAGACCAGATTTCATATGGTTTAATCATGCAAGAAATAGAACGTGGGGATTCCGGAGTAAGAAGCACAGCTTCGGTGCAATCTTCACTGGTAATGTACCCTATTTGGAAATATGGAAACGAAGCTCAACGCCAAAAATATCTTCCAAAATTAGCAAGTGGTGAATGGATAGGTTGTTTTGGATTAACCGAACCTGATCATGGAAGTAACCCTGCGGGAATGGTAACCAATTTTAAAGATATGGGCGACCATTATTTATTAAATGGTGCCAAAATGTGGATTTCAAATGCACCATTTGCACAGGTAGCAGTAGTTTGGGCTAAAGATGAGAGCGGCCGCATTCATGGCTTGATCGTAGAACGTGGAATGAAAGGATTTACTACTCCAGAAACGCACAACAAATGGTCACTACGTGCCAGTGCCACTGGTGAACTGATATTTGATAATGTCAAAGTTCCTAAAGAAAATTTATTGCCAAACAAATCCGGATTAGGCGCACCTCTTGGTTGTTTAGATTCTGCCAGATATGGCATAGCCTGGGGAGCTATTGGAGCTGCCATGGATTGTTATGACACCGCTTTACGTTATAGCAAAGAACGTATGCAGTTTGGAAAACCGATTGGCCAGTTTCAATTGCAACAAAAAAAATTAGCCGAAATGATTACAGAAATTACAAAAGCGCAATTATTAACCTGGCGTTTAGGAACCTTACGTAATGAAGGCAAAGCAACCTCAGCACAAATATCTATGGCCAAACGAAATAATGTAGATATGGCTATTCATATTGCCCGAGAAGCCAGACAAATGTTGGGCGGTATGGGAATTACCGGTGAATATAGTATTATGCGCCATTCTATGAACCTAGAAAGCGTGATTACTTATGAAGGTACACATGATATTCATTTATTAATTACAGGCTTAGATATTACAGGCTTAAATGCCTTTAAATAAATAACTTAATAGAAAAAATTGATACAAATGCTTCTCTATTTTGAGAGGCATTTTTTATTTTTAAATAAAAAATTGAAAATGAAAAAACTGGTTTACTCAAAACTTTTTATATACTTAACTGTGATAGTATTATTAGGCTGTTCAGATCGTAATGATGTTTCACAAAACACTTCGACGTCTTTTGATGATACTTTGAACAATAATGAGACTAATGATGATGCAAATAATCAAGCCACTAACAATGATTCCGCAACAAGTACTCAAAATTTCAGACTTTTATCGCTTGGTGACAGCTATACCATAGGTGAAAGCGTTTGTGAAACTTGCAGGTTTCCGGAACAATTAAAAGATAGATTAACAACATCATTTAGTGCTGATAATAGTTTTGAATTAAAAGTTATTGCCAAAACCGGTTGGACTACTTCAAACCTTATGAATGCTATTAAAACGGAAAATTTACTCAATAATTTTGATTTAGTGACACTCCTAATTGGCGTTAACAATCAATATCAAGGACAACCTTTTTCTTTTTATGAAACAGAGTTTCCTCAGCTTGTAGACACGTCCATATTATTAGCCAAAGGTGATAAATCTAACGTGATAGTTCTATCCATTCCCGATTATGCCTATACCCCTTACGGAAATGGCAATGAAAACATATCAAAGGACATTGATAAATACAACGAATTTGCCCAAACGTATTGTACAATGAATAACATTAGCTTTATTAATATTACTGACATTACTAGACAAGGATTAATAAACCCAGATTTAGTAGCCTTAGACGGACTTCACCCATCAAGCCTAGCTTATTCATTTTTTGTTGAAAGAATTCTTCCAATAGCCATTGATAAATTAAACTATTAGAACAGCCTTTTTTTTGTTACATTTACTTTATGTTTACCTCAAAAAGACGATTAGATAAAGCTTATAAAACAGCTAAAGTTATTGAGTTTAATAACAACTCCAAATTCATTTTATTTAGTGATTGTCACAGAGGTGATAATAGTTTTGCCGATGATTTTGCTAACAACCGAAACATCTATTACCACGCATTAAAACATTATTACAATAATGGATTTATCTATTGTGAAGTTGGTGATGGCGATGAACTCTGGGAAAATCTATTTTTCAAATCTATCTTCGAGGCTCATAAAAATGTATATCTGTTAATGAAACAATTTTATTCTGAAGACCGATTGCATTTAATTTGGGGAAATCATGATATGGTTTACAAGAACCCTAATTATGTAAAAAAATATTTGTCAACCTATTTTGATGAAAAAACTGGTGAACATGTCGAATTATTTAAAAATATCACTTACTACGAAGGCATCATTTTAAAAAATACTCAAACGCAACAGGAATTATTTTTAACGCATGGCCATCAGGCAGACTGGTGGAATTATTTGTTCTGGAAATGGAGCCGATTTATGGTGAGGGTCTTATGGAAACCATTAAATGTGATGGGAATTGCAGACCCGACAAGTCCAGCTAAAAACTACAAAGAACTAATTAAAGTTGAACGCAGAACCAAAAAATGGATTGCAGACAACAACAATATTATAACCATTGTTGGACATACGCACAGACCCCGTTTCCCAGAGCCAGGTGATATTGCCTTTTTTAATGACGGCAGCTGTGTGCATCCCAGAAGTATTACCGGAATTGAGATTGAAAATGGAGCAATAACGTTGATTAAATGGCAAATTTCAACAAAAGAAGATGGGACTCTTCAAATTATTAGAGACATTCTTGAAG
>JAHENA010000184.1 GCA_024643405.1 Flavobacteriales bacterium
CTAATATAAATTGAAATCAATACTTATTAGGTACAAAAGTCTGGTAATTGATAGGTGGTCGCACATACGCTTTATAATCTGGTAATTCTGGTAATTTTATAGGTGTCAAATGGATGGGTTCATAAGGTATTTTGCTTAATATGTGGCTAATACAATTAAGTCTGGCTTTTTTCTTGTTATCAGCATTAACAACAAACCAGGGTACTTGTTTGGTATCCGTATGTGCAAACATATTATCTTTTGCTTTAGAATATTCTAACCATCTTGAACGCGATTCTAAATCCATTGGACTGAATTTCCATCGCTTAACTGGATTTTTAATACGGTTTTTAAAACGTTTTTCCTGTTCTTCATCACTTACAGAAAACCAGTATTTTAATAAGATGATATTGCTGCGTACCAGCATTCTTTCAAATTCTGGGCACGAGCGCAAAAACTCATGATATTCTTCTTCTGTACAATACCCCATTACTTTTTCTACACCGGCACGGTTGTACCAGCTTCTGTCAAACAATACAATTTCTCCTGCTGCAGGTAAATACTGTGCAAATCTTTGAAAATACCATTGTGTTTGTTCCCTTTCCGTTGGTACGCCTAAAGCTACTACTTTGCAAACTCGCGGATTGAGGGGTTCTGTAAACCTTTTAATAGTACCACCCTTGCCAGAGGCATCTCTGCCTTCAAATACTATGACTACTTTTAATTTTTGTGATTTAACCCACTCTTGTAAATGAACAAGTTCTATATGAAGTTTTGCAAGTTCTGCATCGTAATTAAATGAATTTTCTCCCATACCCAAAGTTACTAATAAATGGGTTTCAATAAATAAAATAAAAAGGACTAAAACAAATTTAGAGTGAATCTAACTAATTTTCAGCATTAAAAAATACTTTATAGAAGTGCATTTTCTTGTCGTCGTCATAACCGCGTTCTAAGTATTCACTGGCGGCTTCGGGGGCGTCAATATCCAGTTTAATTTGTATATGCGTATCCAGTTTAATATCTGTTTTAATTTTCTTTTTCTCTTTATTGACCACCAGTTCAGACACGTCAAACTGATTTCTGATGAGGAGATTATATTCACCTTCAAATTCTTTTTTAAAGCTGTCAAACAGTTTTTTTTGTTTGTCTTCTTCAAAAACTTCATCCTTAAAATTTTCAATAGCTAGTACTTCGTGTTCTTTAAAGTAATCAATGGTTTTTGCTAAAAAGGCGTTTTGCTCTTGTGAACCGTAACTGGTTTTTAAAATTTCTGATGAGAAATCCTTACAAAGTTCAATATATTGCTGGGTATGGCTGTTGGCATCATCAGCATATTTAATGTTTAAAAAGTGGTTAATCCAGTATTGCGCATCATAATTATTGTTGTCTACACTTAAAATTATATGACCTTCAGTGTCTGTTTGATTTAAAATTAAACAACCTTTATCAACTTTTTTGGAGCTAATGCCTTTTTGAACCAATACATCATAACTATTGTTTTCTAAATAGGTTTGAAAAAAATTGACTTTATTCTCAATTTTAAAAATACCAATAGCATTGGTAGTAATTTCGTGGTATTCAATACCTTCAAATAATACCACTAACACATCTCCTGTTTTTATTTGCGAAGAATTAGACTGCTCATATAAATGGGTTACTATGTGCTTTGAAACCTCTATAAACGAAGGATCTTCATTAAAAATTTGGTTGGAATAGGAGTTGATTTCGTTAAGAACAATATTGGAGTGATGGTTAAAACGATAGCTCTGCACTACAGAGGCAAATGGTTTTAATAAAAAAGGTAGCATCAAATCATAACTAGCTTCATCAAAATCTACTAGTTTTTCTGAAAAGGCATTTTTGGTGTCGTTGAACTTGTTACCGACTTTATGTATGATGAATTTTGAAATGGAGGCATTTTTTCTAATAATCATATGTAATGAGGTTGTCTTTTTGAATATGTAATACTAATTATAATTGAAAGATAAAGACTAATTTATTTGATAGAGAATGATGGAATTATTTTCCCCTTTAGTTACAAATTCCAAATCACTGTCAGAATCAATGTTATCTAAGGTTATTGCTGAATTTCCGTAAACGGGAAAATTAGAAAGCAATTTGGCATTACTGTCAAACATATACACTTTTTGAGTTTGTACATCTGTAACAGTTACATATATTTTATCTTGCACATAAAACAATTTTGGTGCAGTATAACTACCAAAATCTAGTTCAAAGGAATTTCCTTTTATGGCTAATTTATTATCACTTATGGTGACCAGGGTTTTGCTTGAAGAGTCAATATGATGTTGCTCTGAAAGATTTAAGTTTTGAGAAACACTATTCCCCTTGGTGTCAATGGTTATTAAGTTTCCTTCAGCACTTGTTGTAATAAACTTGTCATTATAAACGTAAATAGCTTCGTTTGAAAAGGCACTTGTGGTTTTTGGGTTTATCCGGATATTTCCCGTTCTATCTAGAAAATATAATTTGTTTTGGGTTTTAAATGCAATATAATCTTTACTGCCAATTCTATAGTGTTGTGGCTGACTTATAATAGTATTGTTGGCAGATTTAAAATTGAATCCATTTACTGTTT
>JAHENA010000185.1 GCA_024643405.1 Flavobacteriales bacterium
CCACCCAGAATGCCACCTAAAGCAGACGATAGGGTAGCTCCCCAAATTCCGGCTACTACTGCAGGTGAAAACAGGGCTATTTTCATTAAAATATTATAATCAGATTTTAAGGTTTCTGAATTGATAGTAAATGCCATAAAAACAGCTAAAAAAATATAAACGATAAGTCCAACCCCAATAGCCCATAACGTTCCTTTAGGAATCGATGCTTTCGGGTCTTTTAAATCTCCACTCATGGCAATACCAGCAGTAAATCCTGTTACTGCAGGGAAAAATACGGCAAATATAATTTCCATGGGTACAGCATCTTTGGTGGCCACCATACTAACGGTTTCGGGTACAAAATCTCTCGTTCCAAATACGATGGAAATGATAGATACCGCAATGGCAGTTAAAATGATATATTGTGTTTTTAAGGCTATGGAAGTACTTATTAATGCCAATAAGGTGATGGAAACCAATGCAATAGTCCCAGTAATCCTAAAATCATTAATAGTCATACCAAAGTCAAAAAAATTATTAAAACTTTCAGCAAATCCAATTAAATACAAAGCAATAGAAAGTGCTGTACCTACATATAGGGCAATTCCAATGGAGCCACCAATAGGGATGCCCATACTGCGCGAAAGCACATAATAAACACCTCCTGCACCAATTTTTTTATCCGTTGCTACCGATGAGATACTCAATCCGGTAGTTACAGAGATCACATGGGCGATGATGATGATAACAATAGTTCCAATCAATCCTGCGTTACCTACAACCCATCCCAGGCGCATGTACATGATAACGCCTAAAATAGTGAGCAATGAAGGAGTGAAAACACCAGCAAAGGTTCCGAATTTTTGAATTTTTTCCATGAAAAAGATGGGATGATTAATTAGAAAAGTGAAGATAACTAATCTTTTTTATAACCTCATTATATTCAATTCATATCCTAACATGAAATGTTATTTTTTGTAATTATAAGTTGTAAGTAAAGCGAGTAGTATGAAAATATATATTTGTTTCCTATTTAAAATTACTGTACATTTAAAATATTCATTGTCAATTATATAAACATTTTTTGCTTTAGCCTCAAAGTTTCTATAGAATAAGACTTCCTTAATAAAATCTTTATTGTCATGAGGTCTTCTATTAAACAAAAATTTCGTCCCTTATTCTTTTTTGCTAAAAACAAAAATCTTTCTTCATTTTTATCGGTATTATTAGTGCTTTCATTTTTACACCTAATTATTAGTTGTTCTTATTATAATGTAAGAGATATTACAACTACTCCTGAAGGTGTTGCACAAAAAGTTCAAGAATTTAATATGACTCAAAAATATGCTATTGTACATTCAGGAGAAGATATTTGGCATTTAAGTAATCTTGTTATAAATGAAGATGACAAAACTATTTCTGGAGTGGTACAATCCTTAAACCAATTGCATGTTATTTCAAATCGAGATAAAAGAGTTCATAGTTACAATAAAAGCAAAAATGAGCCTTTAAATGAAGTTCATTTTATTTTAGAAAATATTATGCAATCGGAAATTGGAGCCCAAGTTATTATCCCATTTTCAAATATAAAATATATATCAGTTAATGATAAAAATACGGGTCGCTCCATAGCTAATGTGTTTTTTGGCACTATTGGTGTTTTGGCGATAATTGCTATAATTATAGCGGCAACAAAAAGTTCTTGTCCATTTATTTACGTTAAAAATGGTGAAGAATTTATCTTTACAGGCGAACTCTATCCTGGAGTTTTAACAGCGAATCAGCAACGGGATGATTATGTATTATTACCGAGTATAAATGATGTCAATAATGAATATAGCATTAAAATTACGAATGAATTAAAAGAGGTTCAATATACCGATTTTATCCAGTTGTTAGAAGTTAATCATCCTGATAATGTTAAGGTACTATTAGATAAAAATGGCGATGCACATACATTTTCAAACATCAATACACCAGTCAATGTTTTGGTTGATCATTTAAATATTGATAATGCTCCAGCATTAATTAAAGACAACAATTCTTATTTGTTTAATACTAAAATTAACACGAATAGTAGTGTTAGAAATATTGAATTAGAATTTAATAAGCCTGTACATTCTGAAAATGCAAAATTATTTTTAACGGTAAAAAATTCAATGTGGTTAGATTATGTATTTGGAAAATTTAACGAACAATTTGGAACCTATTATGCTCAATTTCAAAAAGACCAACAAGAATATTCTAAAGAAAAAAGTGACCAATGGATGACTACCCAAAACATACCATTATCAGTTTATTTAAAAACTAATAATGGTTGGGAATTGGTTGATACAATAAATACGGTAGGACCCATGGCTTCAAGAGACATAGCGGTTCCAATTGATTTAAGTCATGCTTCAGGAGAGCATGTAGTAATAAAACTTGAAACAGGCTTTATGTTTTGGGAGGTGGATTATGCGGGTATTGATTTCACAGAAGATCTGGCCTTAGATGTTCATTATATTAGTCCTGATGAGGCGATTGATGGTAATACTAATGTGACTAATCTATTGTCTACGGCAGATCAAAATTATTTTGTTCAGCCAAATATAGGGGA
>JAHENA010000186.1 GCA_024643405.1 Flavobacteriales bacterium
GCAACAGCACTCAATAAATAGCCATGCAAGATATTAGTTGGGATATTTTTAGGATCAAAAGACGTCATTAACCTTTTTATTTTCACAAATGTAACTAATCTGCTATGGAACTAAAAACCGATTTACTAACATCTTGAACAATAATATTAACAGATTTGCATTATATTCATATTAAATATTCTTTTTAATGATTTTCACCAAATATAGAAACACTATTCGTTGGATAATGATTGTGTTATCATTTATCATAATTTCCTTAATCTTATGGAATACCTATGTGTTTTTTCAAAATTTTAAAGCCGAAGAACGCTCCAAAATGGATATTTGGGCAGAAGCTCAAAGCGATTTTATAAATAGTGACACCAATGCCAATTTAGATCTTACCTTAAAAATATTAAGCAGCAACCATACTACACCAATGATTGTTATTAATAATGATGGAAGTTTAGGTAGTTTTAGCAACATTGATGAATCTAAAGTTTCGGATTCTATGTATGTTAAAAAACTGATTTTAAAATTTAAGGATGAAAATAAACCTATTGAAATTCGTTATCAAAACGAAGTACTAGCCAACATCTATTATGGTAATTCGGAGTTACTGAATAAATTAAAGTATTACCCATTAGCCTTATTACTTATCATTTTTCTATTTGGAGCTGTTGTATTCTTCTTTTACAAAAGCAATAAAAATGCAACTGAAAATAAATTATGGTCTGGAATGGCAAAAGAAACAGCTCACCAAATAGGGACACCCTTGTCTTCTCTAATTGGTTGGACCGAAATTTTAAAAAGTGAACAGGTGAATCCAGATTATATCAGTGAAATTGAAAAAGATGTGGACAGACTGCAAACCATCACTGAAAGATTTAGCAAAATTGGTTCTGTTCCAACATTAGAGCCTCTTGATATTATAAAGGAAACTATTGATTCTTATAGTTATTTAAAAACCCGGTCTTCAAAACTTGTAGAATTTGAAATTAAAACACCCAACAGTCAAATTCTTGTAAACCTCAACAAACAACTTTATAGCTGGACGATAGAAAATTTGGTTAAAAATGCTATAGATGCTATGAAAGGTAGAGGTAAAATAATTGTTGAAATTTCGGAGCTTGAGGATGATATCAAAGTGAGTATTACTGATACTGGTAAAGGAATCCCAAAAAATAAATTCAATACCGTTTTTGAACCAGGATATACTACAAAAAAACGGGGTTGGGGTTTAGGTCTGTCATTAACTAAACGTATTATTGAAGAGTTTCATAATGGAAAAATAAAAGTTTTACATTCTGAAATTGACAAAGGAACCACCTTTCAAATAGCACTAAAACGCGCTATAAATTAGCGTGAATGGCTTTAGCTAAAGCTTCGAATTCAAGATGTGACATTTTTGCCTTTTGAATAAACCGCATATCTTCCATGGTGTGCAATGGAATTAAATGCACATGCACATGAGGTACTTCTAACCCGATGGCGGTCATGCCAATACGTTTACAAGGCACCGTTTTTTCAAGGGCCTTTGCAACTTTTCTTGTAAAACTCATTAATCTATTATACTCCGCTTCTTCTAAATCAAAAATTTTATTGATTTCGCGTTTAGGAATGCAAAGCGTATGTCCTTTACTATTTGGTTCAATATCTAGAAACGCCAAAAATTCATCGGTTTCTGCAATTTTATAACAAGGAATTTCTCCGCTAACTATTTTAGTAAAAATTGAAGCCATAACATTTAAAGTTATTGTTTATGTAAATATAAAAAGATTCCTAATTTGAAATACCAGGAACCTTTTATAACATTTATTATTCAGGTTTTTATCTTGAAATTTCTAAAATTTCAAACTTTAAGACACCGTTAGGTACTTGTATTTCAGCAATATCGCCCAGTGATTTTCCAAGTAATCCTCTTCCAATTGGAGAATTTACAGAAATTTTTCCACTTGCTAAGTTAGCTTCTCCGTCTGCTACCAAGGTATAATTCATTGTCATACCGTTGGTTTGGTTTTTAATCTTAACTTTTGAAAGCACTAATATTTTAGAAACATCTAATTGAGATTCATCAATTAATCTGGCATTAGACAACACTTCTTCAAGTTTAGAAATTTTCATTTCAAGCATACCTTGTGCCTCTTTTGCAGCATCATACTCAGCATTTTCACTTAAATCTCCTTTATCTCTAGCTTCTCCAATAGCTTGTGACGCTCTTGGACGTTCCACGTCTCTTAACTGGTTTAATTCGTCTTTTAACTTTTTTAATCCTTCAGGTGTATAGTAAGATACTTTACTCATAACTTCATCGTTTACTTAATAAAAAGATTCCGAAACATGTTCGGAATAAAAAAATCCCGCATACACGAGATTGTATAACAAATATACAAAATATTTAACTCAATTTGCTTTTTGTTGTAAATTGCCCCCTAAATATAGCACTACAATGAGATCATTATTTTTATTAATTCCCTTTGTTTTATTGACTACTTGCAGTGGTGATTCCGTTGATAATCCAAATTGTAAATTCCTTCTAAATGTTGGAGTCAATGTGACGATAAATTT
>JAHENA010000099.1 GCA_024643405.1 Flavobacteriales bacterium
TCAAAATCGATAGCTCCAATTTTAAGTTTAATGCAACGGAAACCAGTTTCAATTTTATCCCTGATCTGTTGTTTCATAAAGTCTTCTCTTCCCATCCAAATCAATCCATTAATTGGGATGGCATCTTTTCCTTGAGTAAATGCTGATGGAAACAATTCAAATTGATTTTGACTTTTTAAAGATTTGAAAGCCATTTCCAATCCAAATTGTATGCTTGGAAATTCAGTGTTTTCAACATAAAGTGTTTCCAGACCTAAATGAATATGCTCACACGTCCATTTTAGTTGTGCTTCATAATCGGGTCGGTCATCAACGCTAAGCCCTCTTAACAATCCACATTCGCCAATACCTTTTTTACCATCGGAATCAATAATGATGAACCAGGTTTCTTTGGTATTCAAAACACCTCTGGAAGTGCCACTTGGCATTTTGAAATTTAAAATATACTGATGATAGTTTGCTCTCATGTCGAAACCAAAAATAGACAAATATTTTTGTAATTTAGGGCAATAAATTTTTCAATAAATGCCCGTATTTCCAAATATCATTCTTTATGCCATCCCCTTTTTTATTTTGGCAATGCTGGTGGAATTATTTGTAACCATTAAAATGCATATTAAATCTTATGAAACCAAAGATGCTTTTGCTTCTATAAGTATGGGAATCGGCAATGTGTTGTTGGGTTTTTTGAGCAAAGCCATAGTGTTGGCTGCTTTTTTTTATGTTTATGAACATTTTAGGTTTTTTACCATACCCTTAACATGGTGGAGTTTTGTGCTCATTTTCTTTGCTGACGATTTTACATACTATTGGTATCATCGGGTTTCCCATGAATGCCGGTTTTTTTGGGCATCCCATGTGGTGCATCACTCTTCTGAACATTATAATTTAAGTACTGCATTGAGGCAAACCTGGTCGGGCGGGTTTTTCTCTTTTATTTTCTGGTTATGGATGCCTTTAATTGGGTTTCATCCCGCTATGATTATGCTGACCATGTCCATTAGCCTGTTGTACCAGTTTTGGATCCATACCGAGGCCATTCACAAATTGCCCAAATGGTTTGAAGTGGTCATGAACACACCTTCTCACCACAGAGTGCATCATGGCAGTAACCCTGTATATTTAGATAGAAACCATGCTGGTATTTTGATCATTTGGGACAAACTCTTTGGTACCTTTCAGCCTGAACTCGAAAATGAAAAAGTGGTGTATGGTCTTGTAAAAAACATACACACCTATAATCCCATAAAAATTGCGTTTTTAGAATGGTTTTATATGTTTAAAGATGCCTTTACAGGAAAAAAATCTTTAAAAGAACGCTTACTTTATCTCACCAAACCACCAGGATGGAAACATGATGGCACAGGGAAAATTAGTGAGGAATTAAGGGCTGAATGGCTTAAAAAGCAATAGGTTTTGGGAATTACGCTTATCGTGTTTGTGTATGGTTAGTTGCGTGGTTCAGCAACTAATTTAGCAAACAAATCACAAATAGAAAATTCCAGCGGAATTTTCGTAAGTCGTCAGTGACCTAGTAATTAATTATACACGGTGTTGGCTGTAGTTTTTTTGCAACAATTTTAATTAATTTGAACTTTCACGTTACCCTTAGGAATTGTAAAATAGTATGCTTTAACATATTCTGGAAGAGAAATGACTTTATAAATCAAACCGCCTTGATCAAGAATATCTTTTAGTTTTAGTTTAACAGATACAGTTTCATCAGTACGATAGTCTTGTTCCTCTTTAGTTGTAAATGAAAGGCCCTGCCCAACACTATCTGCTCTAAAAGTATGCCCTTGTCCATCATATAAATCAATAATCATTTCAGGTGGATTACTATTGGCTGTTATGCTTAATGAACCATCCTTATGTTCAATAATATGAGGTTTTTTTGTGTACCTATAAAATTCAGAATCAGGGGTTAAATTATCATCCAACATTAATTGTTGAAGTATTTTATTTTTTTCCATTTTTAATTCTTTAGCATGTTAATATTTATATTAATTAAATATATAACTAATTGTTATAAGATTATATGATCTAAAATTAATTCAGATCGTTTTTCGCTTTGATTACGTGAAATCTGCTTTAGAATTTCTCTAAATTGTGGAAACTCCTCTTTTATTCTATTGTAATCTTCTTTATTCAAACAAAAAATATCGCAAAAAGAAATAGTCACTACGGAAGCGGTTCTTTTCTCATTTAGAATTAATGACATTTCTCCAAAATATTCACCAGAACAAAGAAGATTATAATTTTTATCATTTTGAGATACAACTTTTAAATCTCCATTTGCTATAAAAAAGATATCATTACCTTTCTCCCCTTCTCTTACCACATAACAATCAGGAGGATATGTTTGATGCTTCAGTGATAAAATTAGCTCATTTCTTAATGCAATCGGGGATTCTTTAAATAGTGGAATGTTTTTAATAAAATTTTTAGTTAAATGGTTCAGAATATCTATTTTGAATGGGACTGGAAAATCATTAAAAAACTTATTTTCTTCATAGCCCTTATATCTAGCCCATAAATATTCATAATATTCTCGCATTTTATGATTTAAACTATCCGGAACATCTCTTTGAGATAAATATTGGCTTGCAGCCTGAATTTTATTTTGATACTTTGTTTTTGCTGCACTTATACTACTAAACAAAGAAGCAAGGTTTCCAATAATAAAAGCATAAGATGAAGCCCCAAGCAGAGCTATGCCAATAGTAAAAACAATTTCAATATTTCTAACAGGTGTAATATCCCCGTAGCCTACGGTTGTCATTGTTATTATAGTCCAATACAATGAGTAAATATAATGTGAAATTGCATCGGTACCTTTAAATTGGCTTAATGCCAGCCAGCTATTTTCTGGAAAATTTGCAATTCTAATTATTAGATACCAGGCACTTGCTACCCATTGAATGACAATACCCATTACTAATATAAACTTTAGTATCACTAAGTAGGCGTTGTATTTCCAAAGGAAATTTCTCCAGGATTTAATAATAGCAAATAATTTGACTATTCTTAAGAGCCTGAAAAACGGATAAATTAATAAGATGGAAGTTTCATCTATACTTAAAGCATATAATATTGGGATATTAGCTATTAAGTCAAAAATAAAGTAGGTCCGTAAATATCTGAAAGCTATTTTCTTTTTGTCAGTAACCTCATGACCATTCAAATAATAAGTTGTAAAGAAACGGGTAATAACATCTATGATGAAGAACAGATCAATAAGATATATTACTAAAACAGTGAACGGATTGTTTAATAAAAAAACGGTATTTAGTGGTATAAGGATACAACTAATCGGTATCGATATCAGCAAAAAAGAATTCCAAATAAAATGAAATAATGACTTTTCTTTAATCATTTTTGATATTTAATTTTTTTTGTTGCCCGAATTGGAAAAGAAATTCTTCTTGCTTTTTAGATTCAATAGCTCTTTTAGTTCGGATTGATCGAATCTCGTTTATAGCATCTTTTACAGAAAGTCCTTGATTAATGAGGTAGGATGCAGAGATAAGCCCAGTTCTGCCTAGTCCTCCGACGCAGTGTATCATTATATTGGCATTACTATTCAAATTGGTTTCAATCCAATTTACAACTTCAATTGTTTCCTCTAATGAGCTAACTCCTTGATCGTTTATTGGAAATTGTTTAATTACTAAGCCAACTTTTTTTAATTCTGAAATTAAGTCTTCTACACCATATCTTATTAATTCTTCATTTGTTACCAATGTAATAACATGAGTTATCCCAGAATCCATCATAGACTTTATATCAGCCTCAAGAACTCTACTGTTATCTTTTCTTCCTGGAAGAATGGTTAAGCCTATTTTACCTGATCTAGTATATTTTTTATTGAGAAAATCAATACGTAAAGGCCCTCTTGCCTTGATCTGTTTAGATATTTTGTCTCCAAGCCATCCAGTCGTGTAAAGTGCCCATAATTTTTGTAATCTATTGGATTCAAAAAATGAAAGCGTATGTGCTGAATAACGCATTTGACCAATAAATAACTGAAGAGGATTTCTATCTTCACGAATCAAGTCAGGATAAAAAGAACGAAGAATTTTAATAGATTCATAGGTTCTGATCATTTCAACATTAGTAATTTCATTCGTTCTTAAGTCACGTAAAGGCCTTCTCAGGTCTTCCACTTCCAATAAAATATTGGTTAATTTTATAGCTTGCTTTAAATCGTCATCGTTATTTACCGGAGTGTAAATAAATAATAAGTCATTTTCAAGTTTTATGAGATCTTTTAAAACGTGGCCTTCACCAGTGTGAAAAAAATCGATAAGCCAAATGTTTTCATGAGCGTCAACTATAATATTCGCACCGTTTAAATCACCATGCACATATGAAAAATAACTTGAAAAAGAGGCTTGAGGTATAATTGTTTTCAAATCATTGTCATAGAAATAATAGGGATTAGGAAACGATTCGCCAGAGGGAAGCAATAACTCCTTTGAATCTGCTTTTTTGCCTAAAACTTTTTCAATTTTAGTTTTCATTCTTGGCGCATATTCAGGATCAATTCCATAGTGAACTAGCAAGTTTTTGGGTTCAAGTTTTGCTGCAAAATAAAAACGACCAAGCTGTTCTTTAAATATTGTGTTTAAATAATCTTTAGTTTTTTCATGAGACAACCCAGAACAATACATTTTTTGGAAAGTATTTGAAAAAGCATCACCCATTGCAGCATATCTATATTTTAGAGCACCCCGACCGTTCAAATCTGCAAAATCGCTAATTCTGGGTGCACTATTTCCTAATACATTTTCAACTTTCTCAAAAGACGATCTTTCTTTACCCATTTCAGCTTGCTCGCCTATTTTTAAAACATGTGGCGTTTGTTTATGTCCTTGTAAATCGACACTTTCTACAGATAACACCACATTACCTGAATATCCTCCGGTAAGGGTTTTTAACTTAATAGATTTACAGTCTCTAAAAAGATACCGTATTAATTTTAGGTCTGTGTCATTTATATTTGTGGATGCTTCTTCATCCATATCAATAAAAGGTAAATCTTGGAATTTAGGCATAGGCAAGGGAATCTCAATTTTAACATCACTTAAAAAGTTAGTGAACTCTCCAATTGATGAGAAAATCCGAACACCTAATAAACGCTCAAGTTGATCCAAGGCCATATAATGCTGTGCTCTAGATGAGCCTGCGGTTAATGCTGAGCAAATAGCTATATCGAAATTAGGATATCGAGTGGTTAAATCATACGCCAAATAAGAAACTTTAGCCTCTGTCCAAACTCCCATTATACCAACACGTATTTCTTGATCCTTGTATTCTTCCAACAGCTCAGTAAATTCATTATCTAGAAAATCGTTTTGATTGTTTGAATCAATAATCGTAGTAATCCTTGGGTACTTATCTAATTTAAAAGCAAACTTAGCACCTTCTGAGAATGCAATACAATGATCGCCAAATTTCTCTAAATGTTTTTTTTGAGAAGGATCCTCTTTATTATACCAAGCTCTAATATGAATAATTTCCATATCCTCTTCAGATTGGGAATATGCCCATTTCATTGTGTTGGTAACAGGACCCTCATCAGGATTTAATCCCATTAATCTAATCGATTCCTCGTATCCAATGTGCAATAGATTTGGCAATGGGTCATATTTTCCTATTGGTTTAACAAAGTCATTCTGTAAGCATTGAGTTATTAATATAGATTTTATCATAAAATTATTGGTGTTGAAAATGCTTGATATCGTACTAAATATTTGTTGACCTTCTATTGTATATCTATACTAAGAATATACGCTAAAAAGCTAACCGCATATAGTTTTAAAACATTTTATTATCTGTCAGAAATTTGTTTTTGCTTCATCAAGTGTTTTAAAAACATTAAATATCATGGTAAATCCAGAAATTTCAAATACTTCATTTACAGTTTCGTTCAATCCACTTATTCGCATCTCGCCTCCAATAGGTTTTAATTTTTTAGAAGTTGATAATAAAATTCTTAGGCCAGAACTACTTATATAATCTAAATTTGAAAGATCAATTAATAATTTAGTACGCCCCTCTTCAATCAATTTATTCATTTCATTTTCTGCACCTTTTGAAGTATTAGTGTCTAAACTTCCAGTTAATGATAATATTGAAATATCACCCTCTTTTGTAATTGTTATATTCATAATTATTTATTTGAGTTTTTTATACAATGTTGTTAAGTTCTTTTTAATATATCTTTTGTAACTCACATTATCCATTAATTTTTTAACCATATGGACTCCAAGACCACCGATCTCTCTATCCTCAATACTTGCATCCGTTTCTGGGGAAGCCAAGTTAAGTGGATTGAATGCAATTGCATCATCTTCAATAGAGACCACTAAATGATCTTCAGTGATATTTATGATTATTTTTATTTTATGTTCTTTTTTGTCATTATAACCATAAGAAACAATGTTATTTATGATTTCATCAAATGCGATATTAAATTTTCTATAAACGGCACTAGGAACTCCGTTTTGTTCACAAAACTCATTAAATAATTCATTTACAAAATCAATTTCAGACATCTGATTTTTTATAGTAAGTGTTTTAGAAAAAATGATTTCATTAAGTATGGGTTCGAGATATTCAAATCCTAAAATCGTAATATCATCTGCTTGTTCGGCTTCTCCCTGGAATTTAATTACAGAATTATAAAGGCCTTTTAAGTTCTCTTCAAGAGTATTTTTATTCCATTTTTTTATATTTTTAATTATTCTATCATTAGAGTATAATTCATTTTTGATGTTCATTGCCTCATTCACTCCATCTGTAAATAGGATTAATTTATCATTGGCAAGCATTTTCAATCTGTCCTCTTTGTAAACAAAATCTTCTACCGCACCTACTACCGGACCATGTAAGGTATCTAGTGTTTCAATTTCCCCGTTTACCCTTTTTAGATATGGAGGATTATGCCCGGCATTAGTATATTTTAACTCACCCGTAGATAAGTCAATAATACATAAAAAGAGGGTGACGAACATCGAGGTTTTATTATCTCTACTTAACTCATCATTGACAAAAGTTACAATGCTTGAAGGCGAATTATCCTCGTTAGCTCTAGATTTAATAAGTGTTTTACAAACCGCCATAAATAATGCAGAAGGCACACCTTTTCCAGAAACATCTGCTATAGAAAATAAAAACTTATTTTTTTCAATAAAATAAAAATCATAAAAATCACCTCCTACTTCTCTTGCTGATTCAAGCATTGCAAAAATATTAAACTCGGAGTGATCTGGAAATGCCGGGAAAATAAGAGGAAGCATACTCAATTGAATTTCCTTTCCAACATTTAACTCATCCTCCATTCTTTGGCTAGCCTCTGCAAGGAGACGTTCCATTTCCTTTCTTTCTGTAATATCTTTAACAAAAGCAGTAAAAAACATTTCATCACCATATTGTTGTTTTGAAATACTGGCCTCTATTGGAAATATTTCACCATTCTTTTTCATACCAGTCACATCGGGCCTTTGATCCATTCTTTTTGATGAAACTGAAGATGATTTAAATTCATCTATATGTTTGTGATGATCTGCCTTTGCATTTGGTGGTAAAATTTGAAGGAGTGATTGGCCAATTATTTCATTAGCTTCGTATCCAAATAAGTTGCACGCAGCGGGATTGAATTGTGTTATTATTTGGTTGGTATCAATGGTGATTATAGCATCATTTGCATTCTCAATTATCGATTTGATTTTATTATGAGATTCTTCGACCTCTTTTGTTCTATCTTTTACCTTATTTTCTAGCGAAGCATTTGTGTCTTCTAACTCATCCATCATTTGTTTAATGGATTTACTCATGGCATCAAAACTATTTGCTAAAACACCAATCTCATCTTTTCTTACTAAACCTGTTTCAATGCTTAAATTTCCATCCGCCATTTCTTTAGAAATTTTTGTGAGCTTTACAATTGGTTTGGTTAATTTTCTAGAGAAATAAACAGCAAGAATAAAAATCAGAATTAATATAATAATGGTCCAATAAAACATTTGAATAAAAGAGTCATTTAGTTCCAAAAAAGCTTCATCTTTATCTATTTCACTCATTATTACCCAATCTACATTCTTTATTTTTAAGGGTCTATAAGAAGAAAGAACCTGAACGCCTCTATAATCATTAAACATGTTAGTTCCAGTTTTTCCATTTATAGCATTTTTAACACCTACCGTTGACACCTTTTGTAAGCCAATAGAATTGTTAAATTTTATTATCTGTTTGATAGTATCATTGGAAATGCCAATATTTTGCAACATCTCCTCATAATTAACCTTGTCTTCAATTAAAAACCTGGATTGGTTGCGCATCAGTAAATCCTTACCAACTATGTATGTTTCTCCTGTTCTTCCTAAACCAACTTCACTCCATTGTTGGTTATCTGTCATAATATTATTAATGCGATCAATAGAAAGTTGAAAGGCTAAAACACCTACTTTTTTCTCCCCATCATAAATTGCAGTTGCAATAAAGGAGGCCTGCTCGTTATAGGATGGTGGATACATGTCAAAATCAACTATATTAGTATATCCTTTTTGATCCGATTCAAGTACATTCTGAACTAAACGAGCCAAATTTGTTTTCTTAAAAGCACCATCATTAATTGATGTTGCAAAATCAATTTCTTTATGAACAGTGTATACAATATGACCGGTTGTATCTATTAGAAATAAATCATAAAATCCAATTTTATCAAGATAACTTTTAAATACAGGATGATACTTTGAATGAATAGCTGAATACGAACTATTATCATTACTTTTCAGTAATAACTGTTTTTCTCCTGTTGGATATGCATTATTTGATATATATAAATATTGTAAATACTGAGTCTGCTTTTCAATAGGAAAATATTCTGCTAAAGAAGGTGTTGTTATAGAGTTCGAATCTAAATGTGATAAAAACTCATTTTTATAATAGGCTTTTAATGAAGAATCTATATCGGCTTCTTCTAGATTTTTAATTTCTATCTTAAAGAAAGAGTTCTGAAAGTCATTTATCGCATCAATTACCATTAAATTTTCTGAATAACTTTGCACTTCATTTCTAATCTGTTCGAAATAAGCTTCAACCTGATTTGCTTTTAATTCTCTTATCGCTGTAAGGTTATTAAACGCTTCATTTTCCATTGTTTTTTTACCAGTAGCTATTCCTACAAAACCAATTGTAAAAACAGAAACAACGGCAATAAAAACAAAGGCTATTATTATTTTGGTTCTTAATTTCATATTTTTTTAAAAATTACTGCCAAC